>JAUVRS010000030.1 GCA_030597505.1 Desulfobacteraceae bacterium | reverse complement strand
GCCGCTATGGCATGCCGGAGAGGCTGGGGCGACGGCTGGGCGTACCGGTGCTCACCATAAATGGCGACCTGAATGACTTGAGGTGTTATTCCGAGGAACAGACAAAGACCAACATAGAGGCCTTTATTGAGCAGCTGGAAGAGGAATAGAAAAACCAAAGGCACAATGACAAAGGCATCGACCACAGGAGTTATTCGGTTTTGCCCCGGGCCACAGACCTCAGGTGTGAAGGTGCCTGTATAATGGGTATTAAAGCTGGATCTATCTTTGCTGGCGTTGATGTGGGGGCCTCCCGCACAAAGGTGGCGCTTTTAAACGCCAAAAAAGAACTGATCGGGTATGACATCAGGAAATCAGGGACCGATTTTGCCCACACGGCAGAGCTGTCACTAAAGTCTGCCCTCGTGATGGCCACTGCCTCACGGAAAGACATGGCGCAATGTATTTCAACAGGCTACGGCAGAAAAAACGTCCCCTTTAGCCAGGGTGTAAAGACAGAGATCAGTTGCCATGCCAAAGGCTGTTTTTATTATTACCCCATTGCCATGACCATCATCGATATCGGGGGACAAGATAACAAGATAATCAAGACAGATGACCGGGGAAGACGCACCAGTTTCAAAATGAACCGGAAATGTGCAGCCGGTACAGGCGCCTTTCTGGAAGAAATGTCCGTACGCCTGGATATGGCCTTGGAGGAGATGGATTCCCTGGCAAAGGCATCCAGGGAAACGGTTGAATTGGGGAGCTATTGTACGGTTTTCTCGGCAACAGAGGTGTTGGAAAAAATTCGACAAGGGAAGAAAATCCCGGATATTGTCAAGGGGCTCTTTCTTTCGGTTATAAAAAGGGTGCTTGAGATGGACACACTTACGGACAGGGTGGTTATGACGGGGGGGGTCGTGGCGCATAACCCGTATCTGGTGAAGATGGTCGAAGAGATTACCAAACACGACATTCTTGTGCCTGAATACCCCCAGTTGACCGGTGCCCTGGGTGCCGCCCTTTATGCCATAGAAGAGAAAACACAGATTTTGCGAGATCTTTAAAGGAAGGTGATAAGATGACTGTAAGCAAATGGATGCATGTGGGGACCGCCCTCAAGATGAATGCCATCAATTACCCGGACAAACTGGGATGGCAGGACGGGTCACAGGAATTTACCTTTAAGGAATGGAATGATCGCGCCTGTCGCTTTTCAAACGGCCTAAGGGGCCTGGGTATCGGACACAAAGACACCGTTGCGATGATTGCCTACAACCGTGGTGAATGGATGGATATATATGCCTCCTGTGCCAAGGGGGGGCAAATAATTGTACCTATCATGTTTCGGTTGGCCAGGCCCGAGATCGAATACATCGTAAACCACTCTGAGTGTAAAGGACTCATTGTGGAGGCTCCCTTTGTGGAGTTGATCAACGACATAAAGGATAGACTCCCTGTCCCAGAGAATGGCTATATCTTCCTGGGAGACGGCCCCGTTCCTGACGGATATGTGGGGTATGAAGATCTCCTCACAAACTCTTCCCCTGAAGAGCCGGACACCCTGGTTGATGCCGCCGATATCTGGACGATCATGTACACCTCAGGCACCACGGGACGGCCCAAAGGGGTTATGAGGACTCATGAAAGTAATCTCGCCCAATACTATCTTAACAATATCAATATGGGCGTTCGGCCCACTGACAAAGTCATGCTGGTCATGCCCATGTGTCATGTGAACTCCATATTTTATTCATTCCCCTATACCCTGTTGACGGCGCCGATATTCGTCTACAATATGGTCAGTTTTGACCCGGTGGATTTGCTGCAGACCATTGAAAAATATAAGATCACTTTTACCTCTCTGGTGCCGACCCATTACATCATGATGTTGACGCTCTCGGATGAGGTCCGGAACAGCATTGATGTATCTTCCATACGCCAGCTGCTTATCTCTTCCGCCCCTGCCAGAAAAGACCTAAAGCGGGCCATCATGGATTATTTCAAAAATGCCGAACTGTGGGAGGCCTACGGCAGCACCGAAGGAGGTCTGGTGACCCTGCTCAGGCCGGAGGATCAATTCAAGAAACTCGGCTCCATCGGTAAAGAAATCTTCGGGACCGATCGGATCAGGGTCCTCGATGAAGACCGGAACGAAGTTCCGGACGGTCAGGTGGGGGAGCTGTTCTACCGGACCCCGATGCTCTTTAAAGAATACCTTAAAGAGCCGGAGAAGACAAAAGAGGCCTTTGAAAATGGCTGGTCTTCGGCGGGTGACATGGTGGTGCGGGATGAAGACGGCTACTACACGCTGGTTGACAGAAAGGCCAATATGATCATCACGGGCGGAGAGAATGTCTATCCATCCGAGGTAGAGGATGTGGTGGGGGGCCATGAGGCGGTGAGAGACATCGCGGTTATTGGGATCCCCGACGATAAATGGGGAGAGGCGGTCAAGGCCGTTGTTGTTTTGAATGAAGGCTATAAACCCGGGGATGAACTGGCAGAGGGGATCATCGATTTCAGTCGCGGAAAACTGGCCGGGTTCAAGCGACCAAAGTCGCTCGATTTTATCGATGACCTGGAAATGCCAAGAACCCCTACCGGGAAGATCCTTCATCGTATTTTGAGGGAAAAATACGGTAAATGGAGTGAGGGGTAACAAAACGGGCTTTTCTGGAAAAGCCTTATGACGATTTACTTTTTCTGCAAACAACAATTTACTGTTAACCGATTAATCTAGTGGAGGAGAAATGACATGTTGACAAAAGCGTTTATACCTTACAGGGGTTATTATTCGACCCCCTTTTCAAGATGGCAGGGAACTTTGGCAAATGAGCATGCGATCATTCTTGCAGGCAACACCTCCAAACGGTGGCTTTCGGACAAACAGTGGGACCCCAAGATGTTCGATTACCTTTTCCTGGGGATAACCATTGGGCAACCCCAGTGGTTTTATGGGAGCCCTTGGGCCGCGGCACTCCTGGGGGCCGTGGAGACCCCCGGAATGTTGATCAGCCAGGCTTGTACAACATCGGCCACCTGTATTTTTCAGGCCGCCATAGGGGTGGAAACGGGGCTCTATGAGACTGCCTACACCCTGATGGCCGACCGTTGTTCCAACGGGCCCCACACCATCTGGCCCAACCCCAATGGGCCCGGGGGAGAGGTGATTTCAGAGAATTGGCTTATGGACAATTTTAACAAAGACCCCAGTGCCGGTTTGAAGATGATTGAGACCGCCGAAAATGTGGGCAAAGAAGGCAGTTTTACAAAAGAGCAATGTGATGAACTGTCCTTGAGACGCTATGAGCAATACCTCATGGCCCTTGAAAATGACCGCGTTTTTCAAAAAAGATACATGTTCTCGCCAGAGGTAAAGGTGTCACGGAAAAAAACCATTCTTTTGGAAGAAGACGAAGGAATTATGCCTTCCACCAGAGAGGGGCTCGCCTCCCTCAAACCGCTGATCCCCGGTGGAATTCTCTCCTTTGGCTCCCAGACCCACCCGGCGGATGGAAACTGCGGACTGGTCGTTACCTCCAAGGAAAAAGCCAGGGAACTCAGTACTGACCCCTCTCTGTGTATTCAGATTATCTCATACGGCTATTCCCGGGAGAAACCGGGGTATATGGCGGCGGCTCCTGTGCCGGCATCTCGGATGGCCCTTGAAAAGGCGGGGCTAAAGATCGAGGATATGAAGGCCGTCAAGACCCACAACCCTTTTGTGGTCAACGACCTCTACTTTGCCCGGCAAATGGGTATCGACCCGATGGGGACAGACGAATTGAGTTTTAATGATTATGGGTGCTCCATGATATTTGGGCACCCCCAGGGCCCCACAGTGGGTCGTCTCATCATAGAAGGAATTGAAGAGGTGGCTATAAAAGGCGGCGGTTATTTGCTCTGGGCGGGGTGCGCTGCCGGTGATACAGGCGGGGCCCTTATACTGAAAATAGGCTGAGTCGCCTTATTGATTGTTGACCACGGAAATTTCAACTGCTAGAAGAGGGTGTTCGGTCCTAACCGAATGCCCTTTTTTTTCTAAAAAAAAGCGATGTGTTCCCCAGAGAATCTTAAACCATGGAGATAATTTTCAAATCCCTGGGCGGTCTTGGGCTGTTCCTCTTTGGCATGAAGATTATGTCCGAAGGACTCCAGAAGGTCGCCGGGAAAAAGATGCGCCAGATTCTCGGTCTGGTCTCCAACAATCGTGTTATCGGCTGTGGTGTGGGAGCCCTTGTGACCAGCGTCATTCAGAGCTCCAGCGCCACAACGGTCATGCTCGTAAGTTTTGTTGATGCGGGTCTCATGACCTTTGTACAGGCTACGGGTGTCCTTATCGGGGCCAATATCGGGACCACCATAACCGCCCAGTTAATTGCCTTCAAAATAACGGCCTATGCCCTTCCGGCCATTGCCCTGGGAGTTCTGTTAAAGTTTTTTCTGGGACGTGGACAATGGGTCTATGTGGGAGATGTTCTCCTGGGTTTTGGCCTTGTGTTCTTTGGGTTGGCCACCATGAAGGCCGGTTTTGCCCCCTTGAAAGACGACCCGACCTTTATCGCCCTTTTTACAAAATTCAATGCAGATGATCTGGTCAGCATCTTATTGTGCATAATCGCGGGAACTGCCTTGACCATGATCTTGCAGAGTTCAAGCGCTACGGTGGGCATCACCATGGTCCTTGCCAGCCAGGGGTTACTGACTTTTGGGGCAAGCGCGGCCCTGATCCTTGGTGACAATGTAGGAACGACCATCACCGCGCAGCTCGCCAGTATCGGTACCAACATAAACGCGCGTCGAACAGCTCGGGCTCACGCCCTTCTTAATATTGTTGGGGTCTTCTATATTGTCCTCTTTTTTCCTCAATTCATAGCCCTCGTGACCTGGGTCACAAGCGCTCTTTCAAGTATCGGCCCCCCTGACCTGCTGGTAAACGGAACCCAACCCAACATCTCCAGGTATATTGCCAATGCGCACACTATCTTTAATGTGGTAAATGCCTTTTTTTTCCTCCTGGCTATGCCCTATCTGGTAAAAATCACCATCTGGCTCGTCCGGGAAAAAGAGGGCGTTTCCGAGCTGGATGAATTTCACCACATCAAGTTTCTTGATTCCAGGTATATTGACACGCCGTCTGTTGCCCTGGGGCAGGCAAGGGCAGAGATCATCCGGATGGGAGAGGCGGTGCGTGTTATGTATGTGGATGTTGTCGGCTGCCTCAAGAAACGAAATTTGACCGATCTTTCAAAATGGAAGAAAAGGGAAGACACCATCGATATCCTTCAAAGAGAGATTACCCGGTTTCTCGTGGAGGTGGTCCAGAGACCCATCAGTCCGGAAGAATCAAAAGAGGTGGCATCTTTGATGAGGATGGCCAACAATCTTGAGAGAACAGGGGATTGCGTGGAAGATATAGCAGAGTTGATCGAGGAGATGATCCATCAGGACCTCCATTTTTCCGAATCCGCCCTGCACGATTATGAAGTGATATCGGACCGGGTACGCAAGTTTTTGTGGTTTGTGACCGATTCTATAAAGGAAGAAGAGACGGCGATCATACCGGAGGCCCAGGCAATGGAAGACGATGTCAACCAGATGCGGGAGGAGATGAGGGGAAATTATATTATGCGGCTCCAGAGCGGCATCTGCACCGTTGACCCAAGCCTGATCCTGGTTGATCTGCTTTCGGCTTTCGAAAAGATCGGGGGGTTCTGCTACAACATAGCCCAGGCCGTGGCTGGGGTGAAATAGCAGACTTTTATCCCTGGCCGAACCCATGTTCGGGTGTCAATGTCAACAAACCTCAAGTCCTGAATGCCCAAATCCGGGCGCCAATTCTGCGAAGTTATTTCTGTGCAGGCCCTTAACGTTCAAACTCGAAAGAAAAATCATCACAGTTCAAAAGGCAGCGGACGGTTCAGCCTGATGCCGTCCAAGTCCAGGACGACATCATATACCAGAATTTCCACCCCTTCTGAGAGTGCGACCCTCAGTTCCCGGCCATAGGCAGGATCAATATGGTCTGCGGGTGTGAATCGTTTCGCATCCATGCGTTGAACGAGGTAAAACATGACGGAACGGTTCCCTAACCGGACCTCCTCTCTGAGTTCTCTCAGGTGTTTGAGCCCCCGTGAAGTAACCGCATCAGGGAAAGAGACGACCCCGTCAATCACAAGGGTGCAGTTTTTTACCTCTACAAAACATCGATCATCCCCCCGTTCAAGAAGCAGATCGATTCGAGAGTTTTTGCCGTATTTGACTTCTGACCGCACCCTGTCAAATCCTGACAAACACGGGATCTTTTCGGCAACAACCGCCGCCCGTGCAAGCCGGTTCGGTATCAATGTGTTGACCCCCACAAGAGAAGTGGGCATCTTAATCATCTCCCAGGTGTATTTGAGTTTTCTTTTTGGATTGTCGTGGCGAGAGAGGTAAACGGTTTGGCCGGGTTCAGAACATGTCAGCATGCTTCCTGAATTGGGACAATGGGCGGTTACAATGTGCCCGTTTCTGAGCCTGATATCCGCCAGAAAACGCTTGTATCTGGCAATCAGTGTACCCTGGATAAGACGCGGCCATTTGAGACATCCCGGGACTTCCGTGCCGTGTCTGGTCATCCCATTCCTTATGGTTTATTCACTCTCAATTTCAACATATGATTTTGACAATTGCTCGTCCAGTTTGAATGATTCATTAAAAATCTCAAGCAGTTTGATGTTCTGCTTTGCAATCATAATACAGTTCCCAACAATGGCATAAAAGAGGATACTGAGACGTGTTTTGGATGTATCGTCTCTTATTCTTTCGATTTGATTCTGATTAAATTGATCCGCCAGTTCCCTCATGTACCGGTATTGGTCAACAATGTTTTTATAGTTCAGGATCTCTTTTCTGTTAAAAGAAGTCTCGGCTTTTAAAATGATATCAAGGATGCATATCTTGATTTTTTTGAGTTCTTCGATTTGAACATCCAAAAGTCCTTTGTGTTTATTGCCGATGTGTTTGTAGGAGCGCAGCACAATATCCCTGTGGCCGTCAGAGATTTTCTGTAATCTTCTGATGGTCTGGGCATATTTATAGGATGTGTTGACGTCCTCCTTTTGCAGCAGACGGAGCACCTTGAAAATGTTGGCCGTGATAATATTTGTCCAAAGTTGAATTTGTTTTACCTTTTTTCTTTGTTTTCCCAACTCATCAATATCCTGGTCGAACAATGCCTCAAAGGTAATGTCAAAAGATTCCCGGATCGCCCTCAACAGATATGCCAGGTGTTCAAAGGTGTTTGAGGCGGCCATGTGGGGATCGCTGATCTTCTTGAGATTAAAGATTTTTGTTTCCTCTGTTTCTTTAACCCGCCCCTTGTGCCGTTTCTGATTTTTCCAAATCATAAACCCCGCAAACAACATGATGACTATAACGCCCGGCACTTTGAAATAATGGATGATGTTTGCGAAGAGAAAGGAGACGGAAAACGCAATCAAGGCGGTCATAAACCAGCCGCCGATCACCGTCAGAACCCCGGTAACACGATAGACGGCACTCTCTCTTCCCCATGCCTGATCGGAGAACGAGGTGCCCATTGCCACCATAAAAGTTACATAGGTTGTTGAAAGGGGGAGTTTCATGGAGGTTGCAAACGAAACCACCGCACTGGCAACCATCAGGTTTACGGATGCGCGAACCAGGTCAAAAGAGGGTTTATTGTCATGGTCCACAACCCTGTTGTAGATGTGAGGATCGAATCGTTTATTGATTGACTTCCTGAGACTTTGAGGGACAAGATTTTTAAAGGCATTGATAAAGGAGTCCGCCATCCGAACAACGGTGCGCGAAAGCCAGATTGATTCAAACCGTTCCGTGACTTCATCCTGGTGTCCCAGACTGATTTCCGTCTCGGTCACTGTGCGAGCTTTTCTGGAGAGCCACAGGGTAATCACCATGATGGCGCCCGCGATGAGCAGCAGACCGGTCTGGGATTGCACCTTTTTGCTGAGGGCGCTCATGGTAATGGTAAGCGGATCCCCTGCAGCCATGGCGATCTCATAGGCGTTTAAACCGGCCAAAGGAACCCCAATAAAATTTACCAGATCATTGGCGGCAAATGCCATAGCCAGGGCAAACGTGCCTACCAGGACAATGGGTTTTAGAATATTTATCCTAAAAAAAGAAATCAGGATCTGCAGGATAATGGCTGAAACAACAAACATAAAACCCATAATAAATAACGAATTGGATTTGACCCAGCTGACTGCTTCGGGTGTCATAAAGGAGGCGCCCTTGGATCCTTTTATCAAGATAAAGAATGTAATGGTCGCCATGGCGACCCCGCCCCAAACCGCGCCATAACGCTTGAGTCGCGCCTGATAGTCAAATGTGAAGATCAGGCGGGTAAAAAATTGAACCAGAGCCCCGCAAAAAAAAGCCACGGCAATCGACAGGAGGATGCCAAAGACAATCATCATGGCCTTGGCTGTATTTATGTACTCTGCCAACCCCATGGCGCCGCCATCAGTCTGCATGATCTTGATCACAGAGGCGGCCACAGCAGCCCCCAGAAGCTCAAATACAATAGAAACTGTGGTGGAGGTGGGTAATCCATAGGTATTAAAAAGGTCCAACAAAAGAATAGCTGTCAGCAGTACGGCCATAAAGATCGTAATGAGTTCGGGCATGGTAAAAAACTGGGGGTGAAATATTCCCTTTCTTGCGACCTCCATCATTCCGCCGGAAAAGGTCACACCGGCAAGAATTCCGAGGCTTGCAATAATCATAATCACAAAATACGGGGCCACTCTTGAACCGATTGAAGAATTCAAGAAATTGACCGCATCGTTTGTGACGCCCACAATGAGATCCAAGACAGCAAAAAGCAACAGGATCAAAACAGCCACTAAAAAGATTTCAGTGCCCATCATGTGTCCTCATCACAAATGACCGGAAGACCGGCAGATTGTTTAGATACAGTGAAACTTCTTTTGTTCTCCACGGAAATGCCCCGCTTACTTTATCAAAACTTATACGATTCTCAGACCCTCAAACTTTACCACATCCTGTTCGGGGCCACCACATTAATATTCCAACCTGACCTTTAAGGGCCTGCGCAAAAATAATTTTACATTTTCGCATCCCTGCTTCAGGCTATCTTTGGTTATGCTATATTTAACAGATCCGGGGAAAAACCGCGATTTCTTTGATCGGATCAGGGGTGAGGATGGTCTGTCCCAAATGGGAAAGGAAAAATCCGGCAATGTGCCGTTAGTTGCCCTTAAATTCCGGTTTTCGCTTTTCGTGAAAGGCGATCATGGCCTCCTGAAAATCTTCGGTTGTGGCCGTGAGCAGGTTCTGGTCATAATCCATATGCATCACGGCCTCATCCAGGGCGCTGGAGAGGATATTGACGCTGCGCTTTATCATTTGTGCGGCAATCGGGGGTTTTTCCGCATAATGGTCCGCCATCTCTTTTGCCGCCTCAAGCAGCCTGTTCCGGGGGGCTACCTCGTCAAGAAACCCCCATTTTAGCAATGTCTCCGCATCTTCGTTGTTTCCCCCAATGACGAGTCTCTTTGCCTTTGAAGGGCCCACCAAACGCACCGCAAGGGGCAGACCCAGCCAATTAAGATTCATGGCAAGGTTGATTTCCGGATAACCGATCCTGCAGTCGGCGGCGCCGATCCGGAAATCACAGGCTGTGACAATACACGCGCCCCCTCCCAGACAATAGCCGTTGATCGCGGCGATGGTAATCTGATCAATATCCAAGATAGCCTTTATCACCCTTTTTCCGAGATTCTGACGCCAGATTTGAAGGCGATTCCCGGCAAGATATTTGGGCCCCTCTTTCAAATCCACGCCACACGTAAAATGGGGGCCTTTCCCGGAAAAGATAACCGCTCGGGTTTCGTAGTCGTCTCTGAGACTTTCAGCGAACTCAGCCAGTTCTTTGAGGAGATCCCGGTTGAGGGCGTTAAGGGCCTCTGGTCTGTTGAGATACAGCCGGGCAATTCGGTCGCCTTTGCTAACTTCGATGGTCTTCCATCCCATGTTGCTCTTACCTGCGTTCTTCCAGCAATTTTTTTATTGTTTTGAAATGACTTTCTTCTTCGGGTTTTATTCCTTCTCCTATCTTCTCCGCCACTACTGTGGCCCGCTTTTGCGTCATTTTTCACTGTTTCTCTCACCCAAAACCCTCAAAACAGTGGCGGAAGAATTTTTCCGGATCAGAATTACCACAGAACCCGTCTGATATCAAATCTCTTTGTATCTTCTCGATAAAGCCGAAAAACTAGTCCGGGAACACTGGATGTGTGGTTACTTTTCGGAATGGACATTGTTTTTTTGTGGCAGAGAAACCTTTTGTTTTTTGGGGTCCTTTTGATGTCGGTATAAAATGGCGGTGTGCCCGATCACGCCCACGATTTCCGAGGCGGTTCTGCGTTCAAGAAGAGTAGTGATCTCGGACTTCTGTTTCTTTTTCTTAAAATCGACAAATTTTATCTTTATGAGTTCATGGCTCTCAAGGGCTTCTCCAGCCGACTTTATGAGTTCAGGTGTAAGGCCTTTTTGACCGATAAGGATCAACGGTTTAAGACCGTGAGCGATCCCCCGCAGATATTTCCTCTGAAACCCTTCAAGTTTTTTCATGGTGACTCCGATTTTTTTTTGTGGTTCAAAAAAATACTCAACCCGTCCGAAAAATCAACCGGTTTTCCAAGCGGGTTATTTGAGGGGGGCCTATTTTTCCTTGAAACACCGGGTTTTTTTCATTAAAGTACATCAATCTCCAGACCATTTTTCAACAAGCCAGGCCAACCATGCTGGCGGGTTTGGTCTTGATTTTCTTTTGATCCTCAATATAATCGAATAATCTTTATTAGCAAAACCATAAAAAATAAACATCGTCCCGCCAACCAACCTTCGACTTTCTCTTTTTGCGCCTATTTGAAGGGAACATGGTATATAGGGTCTAGAAGCCCCGTTTTTTAAGATAAAACACCATTTGTCTTTTACGACTCGGCAAAATGGACAAGGGAAGACATGGAGTCAAAATGGATGGACAAGTCAACATAGCCAACAACATGGCTCAAAAACTTTAAAGTGAACAAGCCAAAACAGTTAAAAATCAGGTTTATTCTTTTTTTTTGTTACCTGATAATTTTTGTCTTTATTGTTTCCGGGTGTAGTGCGCTTTCCCTCATCCCCCTCACTCTCCAGGAGATAAAGCTTTATGTGGTTGGTCAACGGGAAAGTTTTTCTTATCCGCTTGACAGGGTAATGGCGGCTGCCATCTATAGCCTCCAACTGTCTGGGTTCACTATTTGTCGGGTGGAACATTTTAGCCAGAAAGGCTTGGTTAATGCCAGCTGGAAAAATGCCACGGTTGAACTTCTGATGGTACCCGTGACACCCAGCCTTACAAAGGTCACAAGCAAAATCCAAAAGGATGCTGGTTTTCGGGAATATTCCTCTGAAGAAGAAGTTTTTGAAAGTATGCGAAAATCCCTGGAAGAGGAACGGGTTTTTGGCTGGAGTCAGCTTACCAGGGGTATGTCCCCTGTTCATTTTTCACCAAATAATGATTCGGTGGTCATCGGCTATTTGGGACCGGGCGAAGAAACAGAAATCATGAAACAACAGGGGCAATGGTTTGAGATAGAAATGATGGATGATCATAGTGGGTTTATTGCCCTCAAGTATCTTAAAGTAAAGCAAGAATAGATCCAAAATCTTCCCCATCGGGGCTGGAGGCTTGACTTTGTCAAAGCCATTTTGTTGCGGATAAACACAAAATAACCACAAAAGGAGGGGGAACAATGACATTAGAAATAGTGCGTGACATGTTGGGATGGTGTTCAGTAATAGATATTGGATTGCTGCTGTGCTGGTATCTGTTTTTCACCTTTGCTCACGATTGGATGTATCGATTTCACACCAAATGGTTTAATTTATCTGTAGATACGTTTGACGCCATTCACTATTCAGGCATGGCGCTTTTTAAAATAGGGATATTTCTGTTCAACCTGGGGCCGTATCTTGCCTTGCGCATTGTTGGCTGAGTTTGGCGTAAAGCATGATCACAAAACCGGTGAAGGCAATAAGCGGGAACAGCATCAGCGCCAGCTGCAAGGATCCGTATTTGGAGATCACGGATAGCAGGATGGGAATAAGAATTCCTCCGACTGGGAGCGCCAGTTTGATGATTCCCAGGACGGTGCCGGGCATGTCTTTAAACATAATGCCGCCAAGGGTAATCAGAAGCGGAAAGAGGGCGGATATAGAAGCCCCCGACATAAATACGAGTACGTAGTTCACCCCTTTTGCGTTTACAACAAAAAGACCCGTGAGAATGAGTGTTGACAGACCGAAAAAAAAGATAATCAGATTCAGTATCCCCTCTCTTTTGGTAAACAGCCCCACAAGAAGTCTTCCCAAAGCAAGCCCCGAGAGAAAGATGATGAGAGCGATTTTGGAGGTAACCTGCGAGAAGTCTCTTAACTCCATGAGGAAGGTCGTCATGATCCCGATCAAACAGATCTCCAGACCGGTTGCGCAAATGGTTGCCAAGAAGAGGATAAAAACCAATTTTTGTTGTCTCAAAAACTTCAGCCGGTCCGAGAGGCTGTCTACCTCCTTTTGGCCACTCTTAAGCCTTGCGAAAAGAAAATACGCGGCAAGAACAAAGACGGCAATGGCTGCATGGTTGAGGGAGCGGCGCCAGTTCATCTGAAGAAAGAGGAGGTAGAAGGTAATCATCATACAGCCGAAGGTGACAAAAAAATGGTTTACATTGATGTACAGGCTTTCCTTTTTTTTGTGAATGTCAAGAAGCATGGGGTCGGTAACGCCTTCATAGGTCCCGATACCAACTCCGATAAAGAACATGATCAACAAATTCAAGGAAAAGTCGTTTTTGAGATAGAAGGCGAAAAAAGAGATTCCTAAGATGAGACTTCCCACAAAAAGAATCTTTGTCTTATCATAGGTGTCTGAAAAGGCCCCTGCGAAGATCACCGACAACATAAATCCCAGGTTTTGTACGGCAAGTAGGATCCCGATTTGAGAGGGGGTCAACCCGATGTGTCTTGCGGCAGCACCGACGATTGTGACCCCGACGCCAAGAAAAAACATAGCGATAAAAGCGGACATGGTAATCCACTTGGTGGTGTTAGGCATACATTTTTCCTCAAGTATTCAGTTGATGAAAAACTTTCTGTGGGCGGCTCGAAAATTTATCCCCACGATTTGGTCGTGCCCTACCCTTGGCTGGCATAGGGGGCCATTTCGTTTTCTCGATCGCAACGAAGCAGGCTGTTGTTCATGTGGTCCCGTTCATCAAGACCCATCCGCCGGAACACATTGCCCCAATTATTGAGATCTTTATATGCGCTGGATCTTTCGGTGTCAAATGGTTGATCATCCAATTCAGGATGATTTTTGACAAACCCCATGTATGCGCGCTCGGCGTGATCTTCAAATTCCGCATTTAGCTTGAAGGCTGTTTCAATACAGACAAGGGCCAAAAACCGGCAAAAAACACCATATTTAAAGGCAGCCACCCGTGGTACAAATCGATCCTTAAACCAGTTAAGCCGGATACCATCTCGTTCAATTCTAATGTTAATTACCTTCAGATGCCAGAATTCATTGTCCTGTGCATCCCGCCCCCAACGGATAATATCTTCGGCCGATTCAACGGCAGCCGGATCTGAAAATTGTGAATTCATCCTGTGATATTGCTTGATTTCCCAGGCCTGATAGGGGATCCTGGCAAGAATTTCCAAAAGGCGCATCTTGCCAAACGTCAATTTCGCGCCATAGAAAAAATCCATTCCCCAGAAAAGCAGCCGTGTGAACCGGCTGTATGCCATGGGGAGACGGCTTAACGTGGCTGCCTGTTCCTTTTTTAGATCGATCGCCATAATCTTCATCTCCGATTTTTTTCCTGCTGGAAATATGTTTGGGGTCATTGTGAGATTTGTGCTAAAAGACCTCGGTCTTTTCAGCCAGCACTTTTATTGCCGCCATGTATTCAGATAGACCCCGTATAAAGATGTCATTGTGATTGGCCCCCGGAATTTTGAGAAAGGTCTTGTCAAGAGCCTGGCAGGCATTGTAGAGGGCCTGCCCGTCGGAAAAGGGGATGATGTGATCATTTTCAGCGTGTATGATCAGGGTGGGTTTATGGAATTCCCTGATCTTATCAATGTTACGAAAACCCTCCTCCTCTTTGAATCCTGATGTCTCCAAGTCGATCCCCAGGAGTTGCAGGAGGGGGCCGGCATAGGCAAACCCGCTTTCCACGATAAGACCATCAATCCGAGTCTTGTAATGGGCGGCAAGCTCAAGTGCGGACGCGCTCCCCAAGGATCTGCCCATAAGTATCATGGGGCCAAAAAACCCCTCGTTTTTCAGCCAATCCCTCATGTAGTCAAAGATCACATGACAGTCTCGCATCATGGCCGTAACAGTGGGTTTTCCCGTTGAACGGCCATAGCCGCGATAATCCACGGGAAGGAAATTGATCCCCATTTCGTTGTACAATGATCCCACTTCATCATAATCGGCAACGATCTCACCGTTTCCGTGAAAAAACAGGATATTTGGGGACAATTTTTGAGTCATGTGACACCTTCCTCCGACCACGGTATCCTTTTCCACCGGGATCAATACATCCTGGGCAGCCTCCCCGGTACCTG
>JAUVRS010000018.1 GCA_030597505.1 Desulfobacteraceae bacterium | reverse complement strand
CGAACTCCCTATTAGTTCCCTATTAAAGATGCTATAGGCTTTGTCTGACTATTCTACCCAGTTAAAGGTTCTTTCCACAGCCTTTTTCCACCCAAGATACCCTTTTTCCCGGGCATCTGATGTCATGGACGGATGCCATGTGTTGTCAACGCTCCAGTTTTCGTACAACTCCTCGACTCCTGACCAAAAACCAACGGCCAGACCTGCCGCGTAGGCCGCTCCCAGGGCCGTGGTTTCTGTAACCATGGGCCGGATTACGGGGACAGCAAGGGTATCTGCTTGAAACTGCATCAGAAAATCGTTATAGACCATACCTCCATCCACTTTAAGATGCCTTAACGTGACCCCGGAATCCTTGTTCATGGCCTCCACTATGTCACGGGTCTGGTAGGCACAGGCCTCCAGCACAGCCCGGGCGATGTGGCCCTTGTTGGCGTATCTGGTCAGTCCCACCATAACCCCACGTGCATCCGAACGCCAATACGGGGCAAAAAGTCCTGAAAACGCAGGGACAATATAGACACCCCCGTTGTCTTTTACCGTATTGGCCAGATTTTCAATTTCCGGAGCACTTGAGATGAGCCCCAAATTGTCCCTCAGCCACTGAACAAGAGCGCCCGCAACTGCGCTAGATCCTTCCAAAGCAAAGACCGGGCTCTGGCTGCTTATTTGGTAGGCCAGGGTAGTGATCAATCCGTGTTTTGATGCGACTGGTTTGGTCCCGGTATTGAGCAAAAGAAAACAGCCGGTGCCATAAGTGTTTTTTGCCTCACCCAACTTAAAACAGCCCTGCCCCACAAGCGCTGCCTGCTGGTCTCCCAGTGCACCGCATACAGGAATACTGGCACCAAACGGACCATCCACAGAGGTCAGACCCCAAAAATCCGTATCACTGGATGGGACGATTTTAGGGAGGACCTGTTTGGGGATGCCCAGGACCTGTAGTATGTCGTCATCCCATTCCAGCGAGTGCAGATCCATAAGCATGGTCCGACTCGCATTGGTGACATCGGTCACATGGGCACCGCGTCCCGGGCCTCCTGTGAGCCACCAGATAATCCAGGTTTCCATTGTTCCAAAATACACATCTCCCTTTTGAACCGCATCTCGGGCATCCGGGTTGTTATCTAAGACCCACTTGATTTTTGGTCCGGAGAAATAGGTTGCGACCGGTAACCCCGTTTTTTCCCGGAACCTATCCTGTCCTCCCTCTTTGATGAGATCCCTGCAGATCTCGTCCGTGCGGGTGCATTGCCAGACAATGGCGTTACCATACGGTTTTCCCGTATTTTTGTCCCAGAGCAGCGTTGTCTCACGCTGGTTTGTTATGCCGATCGCAGCAAGGTCAGATCCATTGGCACCTACCTTGGCCAAAGCATTGCGAATAACATCTTGAGTGTTTTCCCAAATTTCCAAAGGTTTGTGCTCTACCCATCCTGGTCTTGGGAAAATCTGTTCGTGTTCTTTTTGTTCCAGACCCACTATCCCACCGGTCCGGTCAAAGATGATAAACCGTGTGCTGGTCGTGCCTTGATCCACTGCGCCCACATATTTGGCCATTGTCTTTCTCCCTCAAAAAAATGGGTTAACCTAAATGGCCGGCCCCAGCTAGCCTCTATAAACATTGATTCAGCTTTGGGCAACAAACTTTCTGAACACCTGCCCGCTCGTTACGCTGCATGACTTTATCTTGGTCTTGCGCCAGATTGTCCATGGCCCTTGTTCATAGCCCCTGTTCATAGCTTTGGCCACCGTCACCTCACCGGAAACCGCTTCACCGATATTCTGTAACCATAACTATGCCGGCTTCGGATAATCGAGCACGTTGGTTCCGGATGGATTATGGGTACAAAATGTTAGACCGCTACCATGATAAAGGCGCCAGGGTAGATTTCTTGATTATACCTTTTTTGTGTCAGACGCGCAACATCCAGAAGAAGGTATTGTCTCCAGATTCTCTTTGGCATCCCCCTCTTTGACTTCCTCGATCTTGACACCACAACAATTTTCCTTTTTGCCGCCAAATAATCGTTTGAACAATCCTTCCTTTTTTTCTTCCGTCATTTTTCTGTCCTCCATTTATGTAAATAAAATTTTTTTGGCCTTACCCTAGGTTGAAAATCAGTCCAGCCGTGACTGCTGTAATAAAAACAACGGCCACGAGTGCCACGACAAGTCGGGGACGAAATATTCCGGCAAGAAGACTCATCTCCGGTATAGCCATACCGGCGCCCCCGATAATCAGCGCAATGACGGCCCCGACCCCCATTCCCTTTTGGATGAGCGCAAGACCTATGGGGATCGCAGTTGAGGCTCGAATATACAATGGAATTCCGATTACAGCAGCGACCGGAACCGCCAATGGATTTTGAGGACCTGCTACTTTAGCGATCAGATTTTCGGGCATGAATCCTTTGATGACAGCGCCAATAGCAACCCCTACCAAGAGATATAGAAAAACGGCTCTGAAATCGTTAAATGCCGATTTCAGAGCATTTTTTAGTTTATCCGAAAATGTATGGAGATCAACACTTTCCTCAGAACCGCCGTGCACGATTACATTTTTGACCTGTTTGGAAAATCCCAATTTTTCAAGTATACTACCGAATCCTACCGCCGCGATAAAGGTCACGGCCGCATAAATCACACCTGCCTTGATTCCAAGTAATGCAATCAGCATACTGAGTACAATCGGATTGAGGATCGGCGAGGCCACAACAAAGGACATCACCGGCCCAAAAGGCACCTTTGCCTTTAGCATGCCAACGGTCAGCGGGATAGTGGAGCATGCACAAAAAGGAGTCAAAGCTCCTATCAGGGCGCCGAGGATATTCCCGAGGAGCCCTTTGTGTGAAAGCCAGCGTTTTAGTTTTTCATCAGATATATATGCGAGGCCAAGCCCGACGAGGGTACTTATCCCAATAAACAACAGAGATAGTTCGACCATGATAAAAGCAAAAAAATAAAGCGAAGTTTCCAATGAATTCATCAGGATAGTCCTCTCATTTTAGTTGACATGGACAAATATTATGAAAGAATTTAATCTTCTTGTTTGATCATTTTTACAAATGACCGAAGCGCCGTGCCTATAATCTCTTGCATTGCCGGATCAATTTTTGACATGATTTTATCAATGCGATTGTCGTATTCCTGACTCAAGTTTTTTATCAACGTCTGACCAGAAGGTGTAACTTCTATACAACAAACTCGTCCGTCCTCCGGTATTCGTTTTCGTTTTGCATAACCCATTTTTTCAAGACGATCTATGACCCGTGACGCTCCGCTCATTGTAAACCCAAGACTCTTGGCAACCATCCGCATGGCACCCTTGCTTTTTTCTGAAGCCATGCAGAGCGCACGATATTCGGGTTGGGATAAATCACCGCAGCATTCCCCTTTTAGCCCGCGGGATCCAAAATGCCATGTAATTTCCCTAATAAATGTGGAAATATCTTTGGTAGATCCAAAATGAATAGACATGTATCCTCAATTGAATAGTTGACATTGTCAACTAACTATAGTGAGCATCTTTAATGGTGTCAAGTGGTACAAAAGGCAGAAAGTCAGATTTCGCAATTTTTGTCACTTTTTATCAATAATTGACACCATAGAAAATTCTAATTAACTTACTTTCAATCATTAAATCATATTTTACATCAATATGGATAAACAGTTCTGCGGCAAGGTTTTTGCATAAATGAAGCGCAAACACTCAACAGGCCCTTTTCAACATTTCTATCTTGTAAAGGCCCGAACCTGGCTCAGAAGAAAGGTAATGTTTCCATGCACCGTGTTTTGATTATTGAAGATGAACAGGATATTCGCGATATCCTTTCTATAGTACTAGCAAGGCTGGGGTATGATGTGGTGGCTGCCGAGAATGGAAAAAAAGGCGTGGATCTGTTCAACAATGCTCCCTTTTTTGATCTCGTGATCACGGACATTCGGATGCCAGGCATGAGTGGTAATGACGTGGCCAAACACATTCGCGCTTCGAGAAAATCGGACACCCCATTGATAGCGATTACAGGGTATCCAGATGAAATTGAGAAGGACGTGTTTGACTCTTCATTGCAAAAACCATTCAGCCTGAAAGATTTCAAAAAAACAATAGATCATTTGATCAACAATAGTGTGGAAGCACACTCTACACCATAAAACAGCTCTGTATCTCATTTCTTGTTTTACAAAAACCCATAACACATTATTGTTCGCCGGTTGATGATGAAGATGCTGTTTCTGAACCGAAGAAATTTAAGAATATGGTTGAAAAATCTGAAAGGAGCGTAACAAATGGCTAAACCAACATACGAAATTTATGCCCTTAAGTATGCCGGCCCATTTATCAGACCGGCACCGATGATGTACTGGTTTCATGATATGGATAAAAAAATTCAGATCAACTACTATATTTTTGCTATTTGCGGAGAGGGTGAGACAATTATCGTAGACTGTGGTTGCGCTCCCGAGTTAGCCAAGGAGCGCGATTTGACAGGATATGTAAACCCTGGCGAAGTTTTAAAGAGGATCGACATTGTTGCCGAGGAGGTGAAACACCTGGTGGTTACCCATATCCACTTTGATCACATCAGTGGCGTCGAATTGTTTCCCAAGGCAACGATTTTTGTGCAAGAAAAAGAGTTCAATTTTTGGATGCATAACCCCATCGCCAAACGGGCCCCATTCCTTCACGTAACGGATCCCGTGGGCAATCGCTATCTTGCAGAATTGGAGGGCAGTAAAAGGCTTCAACTTGTCGAAGGAGATCAAGAGATCTTTCCCGGGATTGAACTGCTCCTCTGCCCGGGACATACCATCGGTCTTCAGACAGTAGCCGTTAACACAGAAAGAGGGGTTGCCGTTATCGGGTCTGACGCAGCCCATATATTTGCCAGTTACCGTACCGACATTCCCAGTGCAATCATTACCGATATGGTTGCCTGGATGAGTAGTTACGACAAGATTCGAGAAAAGGCGTCCTCAATAGGTCAGATCTTTCCCGGTCATGACATTGCTCTGACAGATCATTATCCAAAAGTTGCAGATGATGTGTCGAGACTGGCATAAAATAATCGTTTAAAGTTCACAAACAGAAGCATTAAGAGCCTGTGCAAGCTGTGATGTGAGTGCGAGATTCGTTTTCATCAACACGTACGTGTTGCGATAATGTGTAATCCATAACCTGCGTTCTAAAACTCGACATCATAACCGATAGGTAAAGCGTAAGAAACACGTATTCGCCCTATCAAACAAAAATCAAGTAAAATCACTTGACAATCGATGTTTAATATTCTATATATAGGTTATAAAATATCTATGGAGCGCGGTTATGGGTAAATAAGAATTAATAATTCATTTTTTTAAAAAGGAGAAACGTATGAAACAACTGAAAAAAGACCTTCAAGCAATATCGAACATTTTGAAACAATTGACAAAAAAAACAGAGACAATCGCAAAAAGCCTTGGCAAACCTAAAAAAACCAAACCTGCAAAAAAGGCAAAAGCTAAAGCAGTACCAAAAGTGAAGGCTAAAGTTACGAGGAAGGCAAAACCTAAAACCCGAGCTAAAGTCCAAACCAAAGTCGTCAAAAAAACACAAAAGGTTTCTGCAAGCGGGACCGTCCTGACTCTTGTCAGAAGGAGCAGAAAGGGAATAGGCGTCGCAACGCTGAGAGAGAAGAGCGGGCTCGATGGCAGAAAGATAAACGACATCGTACACAGGCTCAAACGAGAAGGCAAAATAAAGGCAATTGGAAGAGGCATTTATGTGAAGGCATAACTTGCTGGCCGTATTTAAAGACAACAAATTTTTATCAAAAAAACCATTTTTTATTGTCCTATACCAAGCCTGTGTGGCTACCTTCTTTCCCCACCTTTGATTGAAAGCGAACGGCTGTAAAGCGATCCATGCCCTTTTTTTGGGGTATGGATCGCTTTCGTTCTCAAACCCCTTTAATGAAATTTTGCGCAAGACAATCCCGATGTTTTATCTTTTTAGATTGGATCCAAATCGGCAATTACTTGGGAAAATGAACATGTTTGACGAGGGCTTCGGGTCTTTAGCGCCTTCTTCGTCCTTAACCCTGCACGTTGAATCATGAACCTGTGAACGGTTACAACCTGCTTTACTGATTTCCTATCACAAGAGAGGGCACTGGTTCTTCGTTGATAGGGATGTGTAGCCCGGCAGCCAGGAGTCCCAAGCCGACTGAGAGCCACCACACGATGATGTATGAACCGGTTGCATCGAACAAAAAACCGCCTAACCAGACGCCGATAAAACTGCCCACTTGGTGACTAAAGAAAACAATGCCAAAAAGCATGGTCATATAGCGAGGCCCAAAAATCTGTGCCACCAGCCCTGAGGTGAGCGGCACAGTGCCAAGCCAGAGAAAACCGATGGTGGCTGAAAAAACAAGCACTGAACCTGCGCTGACGGGCACGATAATAAATATAAAAAACGTTACTGCTCGTAATAGATATAGACAACTCAAGAGGGACTTTTTGCTCAGCCTCCCCCCTAATACACCCCATGTGATGGAGCCGAAGACGTTAAACAACCCAATAACCCCAAGGGCCATTACTCCTAAACCCACCGTCATTCCGTTATCGGTAATGTAGGCCGGTAAATGAACAGCAATAAAGGTTACATGAAAACCGCATACAAAAAATCCAGCTGTAAGAAAGCAGAATCCGCGATGTTTGCGTGCTTCAGTCAATGCATCGTTCAGGCTCTGTTTACGAATCCCATGCGTATTTTCGTCCTCATGGCCTGAGAGCAGACCGGCCAGAGGTACCATGGCCAACCCCACGAGACCGAGCAATTTCAATGCCGTAGACCACCCGTAATGGTTTAGAAAAACCTGGCCGATCGGAACGACTGAGAGTTGCCCGAGGGAAGCTGCGGCCGTTACCATTCCAAGAGCCCAGGAACGTTGCTCCGGACGCACTGCACGACCCACGATCCCTAAAATCACCGCCATGCCCGCCCCGCTGAGCCCCAGAGCAATTGTCAACCCGCCACTCAGCAACAGAGTATAAGGGCTCGAGGTTTCCGACATGAGATAAAGGCCCAGAGCATAGGCGAGACCGCCTGAGGCAACCACTCGTCCGGAACCCCATTTGTCCGCAACTGCACCGACAAAGGGTTGAAAGGCGCCCCAGAGGAGATTTTGGAGCGCCATTGCAAACGCAAAGACCTCTCTCCCCCACCCGAAATGGGTACTCATGGGTTTGAGGAAAAGCCCGAAACTTGTCCTGAGGCCAGTGGCGAGCAGTACCACGAGTGAGCCGCAAACCAAAAAAACCATCGGGCCCCGCCATGACCTGAAATCTGTAGAAGTCACTATTGTTGCATCTCCTGTTCATCTTTTAGTCGTAACTACTCACGTAGTCAGACTGAAGCTGTTTAGGCTGAAGGGGGCAGAAAAGCACGATTGCCGTACTTTGGGGAAAAAATCTGGTTCTTGCACCAGAGATGGCTTCAAAATGCGATTTTTCCTAACAGCCTTCAGCCTATCCGCCTGAGTAGTTACATTTAGTCTTCGATAGTCTGGGAATGATTGAACCAAGTCTTTCAGGCAGCGTGTTACCCTTCGGGGCCTTTGCCACATATCAAATAATGTCTGTTTTCACGGCCAAATTTGCGTTATGAATGGCCCTCCGGGGATTGGGCGATCCTTGCGTTGGAGGGAGGGGTTCAGGCGGCCTACAAACGTCATATGGAGGTCTCGGAAAACCCGGAAGAACTTATCCAATTTCCCGGTTTGTCAAAACCGAGGCTTTGATTCATCTTTCTTGATTATCCTCATTTCTTTTCTTCTAAGGGCACGATTGAGGATCACAATGGTCTTTTCGTTGATTTTCTCCCATGAAAATGAAGGGATCTTTCTTAGCCGCACCTCATTTGGTTTGATGTAGATCTCTTCCACTCCAGGAATCGTCATAATTTCTCTTACAACAGATTCTCCTATAATCCCCAAACCTTTAAGGGTCTCGCGACTATCTTCTTCTAACGGATTTCTAAAATATTCTACCTTAAAAGCTGATATGTCAATCGAGGTGATAAAGGATTTGATCTGGGGGTTTGGGTGATGATAGACAACAACTTGGGGCATATTTATGGCCTTTAGTCTATAAGCTTTTAAAAATCCAAGACACCATCAAACCTATAAGCCTTATCTCGTTCTTTAAAGAGAAATCAAGAGCCAATGGTTTCCAAAAGGGCCAACCTCAGGGTATTGAGACCTATGACAGCACCCCGTTGCTGGAGCGAAAAGAGATCCCCCCCCATTTCCCAGGAGTAGCTCTTTTCAATCCCGTCTCCAGACACGGCCGCGTCGCCTCTCAAGGTGTACCCCTTCCCGATCCGTTTGGGAAAACCCAACACAGCAAGACCGAGCCCCGCCTTCCCTCTCTCCGTCAGTTTTCGGGCAAAAGAAAGCGCGGAGATACTCTTTGTGGCCATATCATCTTGCCGGAACCATCTAAACAGATAATCTTTATCAGGGATTACAATACTGCCAACCAAATGAATGGAAGGAAGCGCATAAAGTCTTTGTGCCGCAATCCCTGCCGAAAAAGTCTCCATGGTCGCGAGGGTCAGGCCGCTTCTTGAAAGCAGGGAATCCACCACCCCTTCCAGAGTATCCCCGTCTTCTCCAAAAATCTTGTTTCCAAGCCGGGATTTAATCTCTTCGGCAACGGGGCTGATAATTGCATCGATCTCGTTTTCACTTGTTGCCTTTACAGCGATGCGGATTTTGATTTCCCCCTGTGATGCCAGGAGCCCTACTTCTGGATTTTCTCCGGGTTTTATGAGGTCACCAATGAGGGTGTCCACCTTACTTTCCCCAATACCCACCGTCTTGAGTACCCGATAGGTAAGCCTCTTACCGTGCAGCCCGAATCTCTGTTGAACCCAAGGGATGACCTCTTTGGCCGTCAAGTATTCAAGTTCTCTTGGCACTCCGGGCAAACAAATGACAGGCGTTTGGTCCACGTCGCAAATAAACCCCGGAGCGGTCCCCATGGGGTTAGGAATTGCCTGGCTGCCGGCGGGCACATATGCTTGGCGGCGATTGTTTTCAGACATCTTGTAACCAGCGTTGCGAAAAATTTTCTCTATCTGGTCCATCAGATCTTGTCTGAACTCGAGACTCACACCTGCGGCCTTTGCAACGGCCTCTCGGCTGAGATCATCCAACGTAGGCCCCAACCCTCCAGTCATTATCACCATGTCACACCTGTCAGCCGCGGATTTGATGACCTCAATCATCTCATCCAGGAGATCACCAACAGCCGTCCGGAGTCTGATTGAAACACCTATCTCTCCCAATTCTTTTGCAAGATAGGTGGTGTTGGTATCAAGGATTTGTCCCAATAGAAGTTCAGTCCCAACGGTTATGACCTCACAACCGGGTGTCTTTGATGATGTTTCCTTCATAAACAGCTCTTTAATTGATGGGTGGACAATAAGTCCTGGTAAGGGGCATTATTTGGGAGGACTCGATTTATGAGACGAGGCGAATGGGGTGCAAAGGGTCAGATTCGCATCGCCATAAACACGTATGCTTTTCCCCTGTGACTCCATCCGGAGTTCACCGTTTTCATCAAATAGTTTTGCTTTAATGATTGTCAGATACCCGTTTGCAAAACTTCGGGTGTTGACTTCCAGCAATGGCGCCCCTGAAAAGAGGAGGATCAAAGACTCGCCGCCGGATGGTGGTTGCCGGATACACCCACCAGAGTTTTTCCGGATTTCGTTCTCAGACAGTTCAACCAGGGGCACCCCATGATCATCCAGTATTCTTGCCGAAATACGGGGGGCAGGTTCACCGGATTGGACCATGTCCGCCAGGAAAAAAAAACCCTCTTGCGAATCGGGGTCACCAACCGAGAACCCGGGAGTCAACGTATCGTTCACCAGATAATTATGATAGGCACTGATGGTGCTTTCCTGATATCGGATCATAATCTTCTATGCCCTCAAAACATTTTGTAAAAAAAACAACCCGTGCCAAAAAGCCTTGTCTTTATCTATAAAAAGAAGTTTTCGGCAGCAGTTTGTTGAGATGCAATAAAAGTCTTTGTGACGGAAAAATAGAGTCTCACACGCGTTTGCGAAGGGCATCTAAGAGCAAAGGGAGTACCGTGACGGCATCCCCTACCAGCCCAAGGTCAGCAATCTTAAAAAAAGGCGCGTTGGGATCCCGATTTATTGCAATAATCGTTTCAGCCCCCTGGATTCCGGTGGTGTATTGTAAGGCACCAGAAGTTCCAACGGATATCAAAAGTTTGGGCCTTACGTTTTTCCCCGTTTGGCCCAACAGCCGTTCCTCCTCCGCCCATCCCGCATAAACAGCAGGTCGTGTGGCCCCCACATCCCCACCCAAAAGATCTGCCAGTTCCGAGAGCATTCCAAATAGCTCCTTCGAACCCAACCCAATTCCCCCTGCAACCACCACAGCGGCATCCTCCAATCTGATATCGTGTGTTTGCTGGGGTCGTGTCCTCATCCTCTTTACCCGTATTTCAGGCAACGGGCCTATTTCAGGATAGATGATGCAACCGAAAGCGTCGGGGTCATGCGGAAGTTCACGAAAAATTCCTGGATGAACCGTCGCCATCTGGGGCTTATGGTCAGGTGTAACCACTTCTGCCAGAAGTTCACCCCCAAAGGACGGGGTCGTTTGGACAAGAAGTCCTGTATCTTTTTCCACGTCAAGGGCCACACAATCGGCACTCAGCCCCGTATGAAGCCTTTTCGCCAGTCTCGGAAAAAACTCCCTGCCAAAGGAAGTGGCGCCTGCGAGCAGGATCTGCGGTTTGAAGGCTTCGACCCAACGAGCCAAGACCGCGGTATACGTGTCGACCTGATATTCCATGAGTCCCGGGTCCTCACCAGCCACTACCACATCTGCGCCATGAGCCACATATTCCATGGCATACTGATGGACCTGGTCACCCAGCACTACCGCAATCAGCTGCTTGTCGAGTTCTTTTGCCAACTCTTTTCCCTTGGCTATAAGCTGTAGGGTAACCCGGTTCTGGAAATAATTTCTGTAGTCACCGAAGACCCATATGCTGTCAGAGAGTCTATTTTTTTTCATCTTCTTCGTCCAGTATACTAAGCGCCTCAAGCCTGCGGAGTAAATGGCCAACCAAAACATCCGGAGGCCCCTCTATAATATCGCCGCTTCCCCTTGGCGGGGGAGTCCGGAGTCTTCTAACTTGAGTTGCCGACCCCGCAAACCCAACTTCCTCTTTTTTCAGATCAAGATCAGTCATATTCCATTCAAGAACATCTTTTGTTGAAAAGGCTGCTTCCAAGGCCCCGAGGGGTAAGTCCCTTACAGGACAAAGCCCCTTTGTTACGGTCAAAAGCGTCGGCAGGGTCACCTTCACCGTATCTACAAAACCGTCACTCAATCGTTTTACCACCAAAAATTTACCTTCTCTGTGAATTTCGTTTACCCCACACACCTGCGGCAGTCCCAACTCTTCAGCGATTTGGGGTCCGACATGTCCTGTGTCGCTGTCAGTTGTCTGCATTCCGCAAAGTATTAAGTCTGGAAAAGGCTCGATTTTTTGAATTGCCCTGGCAAGCACGTGGGACGTAGCCAGGGTATCTGCGCCGGCAAAGTCAGGGTCTGTCAACAAAATGGCTTGATCAGCACCAACTGCCAGGGCCTCTCGAAGGGCAACCTCGCTCTGAACCGGACCCATGGTGATTATGCAGACATGCCCACCAGCCTTCTGACGTAACTCCAGTGCTGCCTCCAGTGCAATGTAGTCCAGAGGGTTGATGACGCTCTCCACGCCTTCGCGAATAATGGTCATTCTCTCTCGATCCATACGAACGGTGGGCACATCAGGGACCTGTTTTATGCAAACGACTATTTCCAATTCTATCCTTTCAATAACTCTCGTGCGATGACCACACGCTGGATCTCCGAGGTGCCTTCATAGATCTCACAGACCTTGGCATCTCTATAGAAACGCTCAATGGGATATGCCTTGGTGTACCCATACCCTCCGTGGATCTGGACACCGACTCTTGTGGCCTCTACGGCGATTTCACTGGCATAGACCTTTGCCATCGCCGATTCCATGGTATATTTTTTTCCCTTTTCCCTTAGATCACACGCCCGGTGAGTAAGAAGGCGGCTGGCTTCAATACGTGTCCCGACTTCTGCCAATAGGTCTTGGATAGCTCCAAAATCACATATGGCTTTTCCAAATTGACGACGTTCCTTGGCGTACTTTATGGAGGCGTCCAGAGACGCCTGCGCAATCCCCAGGGCCTGGGCCGCAATACCTAATCTTCCTCCGCCAAGGGTGGAGAGGGCTATTTTGAGACCACCTCCTTCATCTCCAAGTCGGTTTTCCAGAGGGATGCGACAATCACGAAGAGAAAGAGGACACACCGGATTTCCTCGCATGCCCATAAGATCCTCAATGGGACCTTTTTCCAGCCCTTCCCTCTCCGATTCAACGATAAAAACGCTGAATCCGAGGTCTTTTCCATCTGCTCTGGTTTTGGCAAAAATGAGATTAATGCCTGAGATCCCCCCATTTGTGACAAAAACCTTGTTTCCGTTTAAGATGTAGTCCCCCCCATCACGTATGGCGTTGGTTTCAAGGGCAGACGCATCTGATCCTGCGTTGGGTTCAGTCAGGCAAAAAGTTCCGATCTTCTTTCCCTGTGCCAAAGGATTCAAGAAACGTCGATGTTGTTCCGCATTTCCAAACAGATATACTGGTGAAGCAGCAACACCGTTATGTACAGAAATACATAACCCCATTGCGGCATTTGCCTTTGATATCTCCTCAATGACGATGGCGGTACTCACACTGTCTAACCCAGCTCCCCCATATGTGGCAGGGATTTCCAAGCCAAAGTATTGAAGCCCGGCCATTTCCTCTGCAATATCCCAGGGGAATTGCTCAGTCTTATCCATCTCGACAGCAGCAGCAATAAGCCTCCGTTCGGAAAATTTCCTGACACTTCTGCGGATCACCGCCTGTTTCATGGTTGGCTCTAAACGCATCTTTCTTCCCTGTCTGCTGTCTCTGTTACGGTTATTTCAGACCTGTGGTTTTGCTCAACCGGCGCAGCTAAATCTGACCCAAATCCGGGCGCCAATTCTGCGAGGTTGTCTTTGCGCAAGCCCTAAAGTTTAAAAAACATCTTCACATTTTGTGAAAAAGTTACAAACTATGACTCTAATAATAAGATGATTTTCGTTTTCTCTGCTGTCTTCCCATGATAAGGCCAAAGACCAAGCCAACCGCAAGCACCAATGCCCCGGTAAAAAACCATTCGTTCCTGTGAGACGAAGTGAGTGTCTGATTTTCTTTGGTCAGTGTTTTTACAGTCTCTTCCGCTTTTTTCAACGCGCTATATGCAGACTCATATTTCTTTTTTAGCGCCAAAAATTCAGCAGACTCGCGTCGCAGTTCATCGTACTCTTTTCGCACCTTTTTGAGAGATTTGGTGGCCTCCCCCAACTTTAGGGTATTCGTCTTTTCTTTGTTGGAGGTCTCTGTCCAATCTTTTTCAAGACGAGAGAGTTTTTGCGTTAATAAGTTCTTTTCTTTTTCAAGAGACGTGGCCTGGATTTTCCATGGCTCGCGTGTCGTGAGAAATCGGTTCAAAACCCAACCTTCAAATTCCTTATTCCCGGGCCCCAAAAAACGAACATGACTCCAGCCGGACTCTGATTCCAAGACCTCCACATGCTGATCAGTGCGAATCAGCGTAATGATTTTTTGTGTTGTGTTCGGTCCGGCACGGAGTGTGATCTTTGACGTATTTGCCACATAGGCCTTTTCCGCCCACCCAGTCTGGCACATTAATAACAGGCCAAGACCGATAAAACCAATCATGATCTTTTTCATATTTTTTCCTTTACAATTGTGATGTGATCTTGGTCTTTTTCTATTTGCCTTTTTCTTTTCTCACCACACGGATTTCCGTTATTGTTGTAGTGGGATATTGACCCGTCGCATCCTTCTCAAGGTATTTGACCATATCCCAGACGATATTTAGCGCAATTGATACACCTACCAGGGCTTCCATCTCCACTCCGGTGCGCGCCTGAGCCCTCACAAGGCATCTGGCCTCGATAGAATTCTTAAGGATCCGGAAGGTAACTTGTACCGTGTCAAGCGGTATCTGATGGCAATGGGGGATCAGGAGGTGGGTTTGCTTTGCCGCATTCATGGCACCAATTTCTGCTGCAAAAAGCGGATCACCTTTTTTAATTTTTCCGTCTTTAATCTTCTGAATCGTATCCACGGATAACAGAATTTTTCCCGCGGCCTCAGCCGCTCGCCTTATAACGGGTTTTTCAGTGACATCTATCATCCCCATGAGATAACTCCCTGACTATAAAAACTCATTTTTCTCCGTTCCAACATTCAGATGACTTTCAAAACGGCACGACCAAATCTGACCCAAATCCGGACGTCAATTCTGCGAAGTTATTCTTGCGCAAGCCCTAAGTTGTGTTATCCCCACTGTTATCCAGGCTAAATAGTTTTTTGGTCATATCCAGGTATGTGTCAAGGTTTGGCCTGTCGGCATTTCTTTTTAAAACCAGAATAGGGTCATTAATTATTTTTTCGACTATGGATCTGGCAAGGATCTTCACAACCTCCTTCTGTTCAGATGTTATTTCCGCCAGTGCAGAAGCGCTCCTCTTTAATTCGGCCTGGACTATGGATTCTGCCTTATCCCTTAACGAGACAATTGTCGGAACCACTGAAAGGGTTTTGAGCCAGCTTTCAAACTTGACAACTTCCTCCATGACAATGCTCTGAGCCCGAACGGCCTCCTCTTTTCGTTGGGCCATGTTCAACTCTATGACACCCTTGAGGTCGTCAATATCATAAAGGTAAACGTTATTCAAATCGTTGATTTCTGGTTCTATGTCTCTCGGGACAGCGATATCAATAAAAAAAAGCGCACGATTTCGTCTTTTTTTTATGGATGTCCTGACCTGGTCATGGGTGACCACATATCCCGGTGATGCCGTTGAGGCGATAACAATATCAACTTCGGTGAGTTGGGTACCGATTTCATCAAAAGAGACCGGGGTCGCATGAAAGAGTTCGGCGACCTGAACAGCCCTCTCAAAGGTCCGATTGGCAACGGCCATTGAGCTTACACCCTGCCTCATCAAGTGTCTCGCTGCAAGCTCCGCCATCTCTCCCGCCCCTATGAGAAGCACCTTTTTTCCATCCAGGTTGTAAAATATCTTTTTTGCCAACTCAACGGCCGCATAACTTATTGAGACAGCAGCTCCACTGATCCCTGTCTCCGTTCTGACCCGTTTTGCCACATGAAACGCTCGATGCATCAGCCGGTTCAGAATCACTCCCGCGGTTCTCTCTTTGGAGGCCAAAGCATAGGCATCTTTTATCTGTCCCAGAATTTGAGGTTCACCCACGATCATGGAATCGAGACTTGAAGCGACATTGAATATGTGATTTACCGCATCCATCTCCTCAAAAATATAAAGGTTTGACAAAAAATTTTCCTTGGGAATCCCACCGAGCTCGGACAATAAATTAATTATTCCTTCATTGGCCTCCTCTACACATTCGGTTGTAAACAGGGTCTCCACCCGGTTGCATGTAGAGAGAAAAAACCCCTCCTTGATAGCGTCATTGTCTCTCATAAAAGAAATGGCTTTTTTGACATTTTCGGGTTCTGCAGCCAGGCACTCTCTCACTTCCACCGGGGCGGTCTCATGATTCATTCCTATGTTTATGATTTTTGTCATAGTTTGGATGGTGCCCCGAATTCATTAAAACTATGATATCCCCCCAGCCATAAGCTGGCCCCCAGAAAGGTGAAGATCAAGATGCAGAAGCAAATTATTGACATGATGGCGGCCCTGCGGCCTTGCCATCCGGCAACAAGCCTTTGATGTAGAAGGGCCGCATAAAACAGCCAGGTAATCATAGACCACACTTCTTTGGGGTCCCACTGCCAATAGGTGCCAAGGGCCAATTGAGCATAAACAGATCCCGTGATCATGCCAAATGTCAAAAAAGGAAAACCGTAGACTATTGAATAGTGATTTATGCCATCCAGGGTGGCCAGAGATGGGAGTCTGTCATAAAATGCCCCCAGTCTCTTCCGTTTGATATGCCGTTCCTGGAGCAGATACATTATAGCGGAGAGGAAGGCGACGGCAAAAAAAGCATTCCCCATAAACACGCTTCCCACATGGATAGTCAGCCACAACGTCTTAAAGATGGGTCTTACAGGCGTCTCAACCAAGGGTATCGCAAATGAGATGATCATCAAGAATGCAGAAAAAGGGGCAACAAATGATCCCAACACCATAAGTTTGAATCTTAGCTGGAATACGAAATATATACAGAGGATACACCATGAAAAAAAACAAAGGGCAGATTTGAGATCAACCACAGGGGCTGTTCCCAAAGAATAATACCGGTAATAAAGAAAAATAGTGTGGCATATAAGTCCGGCCAACAGAATTCTATTAGACCACCGATAAACCCATTTTTGTTGTTTTATGATGTAGACTATGAACCCGCCCGATGCAAGCAGCTCCAAGAAAAGTGCCAGATTAAACCAAAAAAAAGCCATTGCAATCCAAATCCTTAGTAAAGTTTATTAAGGATACCCTTTATATTAATATTGTCTGGAAGGATCTCTGAGAGCGTTGATTTAACCCCTTCCTCGTCATCGTGTG
>JAUVRS010000007.1 GCA_030597505.1 Desulfobacteraceae bacterium | reverse complement strand
TTCTCACAATTTCGAGCTGCTGTTGGTAGGCCTCTTGCCTTGCGATATTGACCGCCAGATGCTGGATGTGCCAGGGCGTCAATCTCTTTTTCAAAAACCCGTTTTTATTCTCTTCCACGTTCCCCGAGGCAATAAAATGAACAATAATTTTTTCAAGGTCAGCAAGGTCCGCGACGGCCCTCAGGGGGGCCTTGTTGGCAATCCCGCCGTCAACATAGAGATCGCCTCCAATCCGAACAGGTTTGAAAAGCACGGGGACAGCGCCCGATGCCTGTATGACCTTTACAAGATCCCCCCTGATAAATATTTTTTCCTTTTTTCCGGTAAGATCTGTCGCTGCAATCCCAAGGAGCACAGGACATTCTTCCATACGCCTTACAGGGAGACCTTTTAGGGTTTGTGCAAAACCATTTCCTTTCAAATATCCTGTATACCCTCTGAACAGCCCCAGGGCTTTCCGGAAGATAAAAGACAGCGGATCAGGGTCCCAGAAATCCGTCTTTCGCACACTAAAAAGCATCTCTCTGATGGTGTGATCGTCCATCCCGGATGCGGCCATGGCAGCCACGATGGCACCGGAACTGGCGCCGGTATAAGCAGCGGGAACGATCCCCAAATCCCGGATTGCCGCCAGACATCCGGCGTGAGCAAAAAACCCAAAAAATCCCGAGGAAAAAACCACCCCCACACGGGGCAGAGCGCTCCTTAATCCCGCCATTTCACCACATCTCCCAGCGGGGCCCGTTCCGATCTTGCCCTGTTGACGGAGGCATCAGGATCCGGATAACCCACCCCCACGCCGATGACCACCCGTTTTTGGTCGGGGATGCTCAACGTCTCTTTTATCTCATCCTCAAATGCGGTGATAAGACCGATCGGGCATGTCCCCATCCCCATGGCATGGGCCCCAAGCATGAGATAACCAAGGAGGACCCCGATATCGGTCAACCGGACGCTGGAGAATATTTCATCAATAACGATAATGATTGCGGTCGGAGCCCCGTAAAAATTACAGCTTCCCTCGTTGATAAAGTTTTCAAAGGGGGTATTTTCCGGCAGATTGGGAAAAATCACATCCCGGAGCCCCCTTTGCCGTTCGACAAAAACCTCGGGAAGGGCTTTTTTGGCGCCGGGTGCGCAGGAAACATTCCGCTCCCTCAATCTCTTAACCAGAAGCCTGCTAAGCCGCACTCTCTCCTCCCCTGAAACCACCGTAATCTCCCATGGCTGCAAATTTATGGCCGATGGTGCCCGTGTGGCAAAGCTGAGAAGTCTTTCCAGTTTTTCCCTTCCCACGGGTCTTTCCAAAAAGGCCCGTGTGCTTCTTCTCTCTTCCATCTCCTTTATGAGGTCCATCGCCCTTCTCCGGTCACCCGCCGTTGACACACCTTTTCCCATTTAGCGACTCAAAATGGCCGCTCGTCAATGTTTTATGATGCGGCCTAATTCTCATATTGTCAATCTCATTCAAACTTACGGGGGAAATGCACCATATATTGGGATATCCCATCTTTTCTTATACACCATATTGTATTTTTTCTTTACAATAGGACAAAAAAATGATAAAAGGGATTCCATCTGTCAAAAACCGGCAGCCTGGAACATCTGCCACGATAAAAACCTTGCAAATCCGGGGGGTTCCCAATTTGCCCTCGGTCAAAAACAACAGGTTCTTGACCCTATCTTCAGGCTCAACCTTGAAGCCTGATGCAAAGGAGAGCACTATGAAGATCAAAAAGGTTTCTATCCTGGGCTTCAAGTCTTTTATGGATAGGCAGGATATTGCCTTCCCCGCTGGGATCAGCGGGGTCGTGGGACCGAATGGCTGCGGCAAAAGCAACATTGTGGATGCGATCCGGTGGTGTATGGGTGAGCAGAGCCCCAAACAGCTCAGGGGCCGACGGATGGAAGATGTGATATTCAGCGGCACTGGGGATCACAAGCCCATGGGAATGGCCGAGGTTTGTCTCACCTTTCAAAATGGTGATGGAAAATTCCCCGCCGCCTTTGCTCATGACAGCGAGTTGTCGGTCACCAGACGTCTTTATCGTTCCGGGGAAAGCGAATATAGAATCAACGGTATCCCTTGCAGGCTCAAGGATATTCAAGAGATTTTTATGGATACCGGTCTGGGGAACAAGGCATATTCCATAATCAGCCAGGGGCAAATAGGAACTATCCTGGAACAGAAACCGGAAGATACCAGGGTCATGCTCGAAGAGGCGGCCGGAGTCACAAAATACAGAAAAAAAGTGACCATTGCACACCGAAAAATAGAGGCTACCGAGGCCAACCTTCATCGCGTGGGAGATATCCTTGCAGAAATTGAGAGCCAGATAAGATCCCTCAAAAGGCAGGCCGCCAAGGCGAGACGCTACAAGAGGATCTGTGAGGAGATTCAGGGTCTGGAGCTAAAACTGTATGCCAACACCTATGGTCAGCTAAGGGAAGAATCGGGAAACAAGTCAAGATCCACTGTGGAGCTGGAAACTCAGGAAATTGCCAAGTCCGCCCAATTCTCACAGCTCCAGGCCCGGACAGAAGCCATGCATCTGGAGTTGGAGGAAAAGGATTCGGACCTTTCCATGATCCGGGAAAAACACTTCCAGCTGAGGGAGAAGGCTCACAAGAAAGAGACAGGCATAGAAACCCTGAACGGGGAATTGAACAGTCAGAAAAACTTGGAGCAACGGCTAGGGGATGAGAAAAAAGAAATAGAAAACAGACTTGCCGGCCTTGGCAAGGAAATGAGGTCCCTCGCCAATGAATTGGATAAGACAAAACAGCGTTCCATGGAACTCCAGGAAGAGACTGCCATTCGGGGAAAAAGACTGGAGACCCGGCGGGAGATGCTACGCCAGATAAAAGGGGCCCATGAAGAAGCAAGGACCGAATTGAACGCCAATGCCGACAGGCAAATGGGATTAAACCACGAGTCAGACTACTTAAACAAGATGCTTGAGCAGATCACTGACGGCCGTTCCCGTCTGGAAAAGGAAATCGGGGAGGTTAACGGCAAACTTGAAACCCTCATGAAGGCCTCCGAGAGAAAAAATCTGACCCGGGAAGCCACCACCGAAAAACTGCAGGAAATGGAAGTCTCCATCGAACACCAGGCCCTGGACGTTGAGGGTCTGGAAGAGGGGAAAGGGGCCATTGAGGCAAAGCTCAAATCAGCGGAAGCAGAGTACAATATGTATCAGTCCCGCTTGACCACCCTGCAGGCCATGACAGAAAATTTCGAAGGGTACAAAATAGGGGTCAGGACCATAATGAAGGCCAAAGATCTAACGGCCCGCCAACAAGGCCGTGTCCTGGGTCTTGTGGCAGACATCATCCAGGTGGACACGAAATATGAACAAGCCGTTGAAGCGGTTCTGGCAGACAAACTCCAATACGTCATTGTTGAGTCGCAGGAGGATGGCAAACAGGCTGTTGATTACCTAAAAGAAAGATCAAAGGGGAGAAGCAGCTTTATCCCTGTCAGGGACCTGAATGAAAATGGAAAACAAAAGACAAAAGAACAGGGGTTTCCATTCCTCACGGATTTTGTCTCCGTCCCGGAAAATTACAGAAATCTCATTGACACCCTTTTTGGAAATACAGCCCTGGTGAAGGATTTGGATCAGGCCATATCCGCATGGAAACGTAATGGAAAAAACACGTGTTTTGTGACGTTTGACGGAGACATGGTAGACCAGAGAGGTGTAATCAGCGGCGGAAAGCTTACCCGGAGTTCCCGCGGGCTTCTTTTTAGAAAAAGAGAAATTGTAGAACTGAAGGAAAAAACAGCCCACCACGAAAAAACCGCCGCAGTTTTAAAACTCGAACTTGAGGATGTGATCACAGGGATTTATGAAAAGAAAACCTCTCTTGAACAGCTCACCGATAACAAGTGGAACTGCCAGGATGAGATAAACGAATTGGACAAAGTCCTCTTCCGCCTCGGGCAGGAATTGGATCAACTGGATAAGCTGCGTGCCAGGTTGTCAACGGAACTGGAAAAAAGTGAAACAGAGGGATCAAGACACAAAAAGGAACTCTCTAGGGTCAAAACGGAACTTGACCAGCACCAGGAAAAACGAAGACTCAAGGAGGACTACTTCCAAGAAAAAGAAAATGAGCTCAAAGAAGCTGAAAGCGAGTTTGAGCAATTTCGAGACGAACTCTCAAGGCTTCAAACGGATTTCCGGATTCTCGAAGAAGAAAAACGTGGCCTTTCACGGCAGATGGAAAGGCTCGATGACTTCACCGACGAATCATCAAGGCGTCTGCAGAATATCGAAGATGAAATTTCATCAGGTCATCAAAAACGCCGCGAATTTCAGGAGAAGGTGAAGGCCATTAAAGAAGAACTCAAAGAGGTTTTTGAGGATTTGAAGGGCTCAGAAATGGACGTCAACCAAACCGAACATGCGCGGCAGATTTTTCAGGACAAAATCAGAGAACAGGAAGTCGTTACGGAACAGCTCAGGGGCGAGGTGGAGGAACTGAAAGAAACGATCAACAGGGCAAAAATGGAACAGTCTGAAATAAAATTCAAAATGAACAGCCTGTCCGAAATGGTCAGGGAAAAATTCAACATGGATCTCCCCCATATCTTTGAGCAACATCTGGAGGAAAACTTCTCACAAACAGAGGTGGAAGAACAGATAGAAAATAGAAAAGAGATAAAACAAGGAATTGGTGACGTCAACCTGACAGCCATCAAAGAACTTGAGGCCTTAAAAGAGCGCTATGAATTCATTGGAAACCAAAAACAAGACCTGATCGACTCCATCGAATCGTTGAGAACTGCGATCAAAAAAATCAACAAAACGTCTTTGGAAAAATTCAAGCAGACCTTTCATGAAGTGAATGAGAAGCTCAAAGATATCTTTCCGGTCCTTTTTAACGGCGGTACCGCCGGGCTTAGGTTAACCGACGAGACAAGACCCCTTGAAAGCGGCGTTCTGGTGGAGGTTCAACCACCGGGCAAAAAACTGAGTCACATGGGACTTCTGTCCGGGGGCGAAAAGGCTCTGGTTGCCATGGCCCTGTTGTTTGCCATCTATATGATCAAACCAAGCCCATTCTGTCTCCTGGATGAAGTGGATGCCCCTCTTGATGAAGCCAACATTGACCGTTTTAACAACCTTTTGAAAGAAATCAGAAGATCCTCCCAGGTAATCATAGTAACCCACAGCAGGAGAACCATGGAAATCACGGATCGGCTCTATGGAATCACAATGGAACAGGCAGGGATATCCAAGAGCGTTTCAATAGACATCCAAGGCATGAAAGGTCAAGTTCAGGATGGACAACGTGATGACATGGCAACACTTCATTAAATCTTCTATCTGTTAGGACTTGCGACGTATATTTATAAGGCACCCCCCAACACCCCCTCCGGGTCCTGTGAACGGATAATCTTTTTAATATTGTAAACATGAATTAAAAAGCCCATGGCAAACTTTTTTGGAAAAAAAGATAAAGGTAAAGAGGAGACTAAAGAGGACATAAAGGACCCTTCAAGAGAAAAGGGGTTCTTTAAAAGGCTCCGGCAAGGTCTTTCCAAAACAAGGTCAACTCTGACGGGAAGGCTGGACCGCTTGTTTTTGGGCAAAAAGGAAATCACCGAAGATCTGCTGGATGAGTTGGAGGAAATCCTATTTACATCCGATATCGGTGTCACAACCACCCAGCAATTGATCGATTCTCTGAGAGAACAGGTGGCCAGAAAGGAGCTAAAAGATCTGGACAGGTTGAAGACCGTACTCAGGGAACATGTTTATTCCTTTCTGGATATTGCACCGGTGGAAAGTTCAGTCCCGGCCCCCGGAGAACCCCTGGTGATTATGGTTATCGGTGTCAACGGAGTCGGGAAGACCACAACCATCGGGAAGGCCTCGCACATTTTCAAATCAGCCGGGAAAAAAGTCATGCTGGTAGCGGGGGACACATTCAGGGCGGCGGCGGTTGATCAGTTGGTTATTTGGGGAGAAAGGGTCGGAGCCGATGTTGTAAGACAGGGTACCGGGGCCGACCCGTCAGCCGTGGCCTTTGACGGAATTTCAGCTGCCATGGCCAGAAAATTTGACGTGGTGTTTATAGACACGGCCGGGCGTCTTCATACCAAGACAAACCTCATGGATGAACTCCGGAAAATCAAACGAGTGATAGGAAAGAAGCTCCCCGGGGCGCCTCATGAGGTGTGGTTGGTGCTTGATGCCACCACCGGGCAAAATGCCCTTTCCCAGACCGACATGTTCAACCAGGCCATGGGGGTCACGGATATCATTTTGACAAAACTGGATGGCAGCGCAAAGGGTGGAATAGTGGTGGGTATCTCGCAACAATTTGGAATACCGGTAAAATATATCGGAATCGGGGAAAAGGTCGATGACCTCCACGCGTTTGACGCTCAGGATTTTGTAAAGGCCATATTTGAATAACAGTGCTTCATCGGATTTTTACATGTAAAGACCTGCGCAAAAGTCTGAAAAACCATCTCTCACAGTCATTAATTTATCGACAGTTCAAGGCGCTGCGACAAAGCCCTCCCCACAGCGGCTATACCATTCACGTCTCAAATATCTTTGACACTCTCCATTTATGAATTGTAACATAACCCTCATTTTGGTCTGGATCATAAAATAAAAATCTTGGGACGAATGATAATGCGGGGAACCCAAAAGAATCGACACGCACAGGAGCAACGCACACCATGAAGCTGAGTTATGACAATAAGTTCGCATCAATTGAAGACATCCAGAAAGGTTTTGGGAGTATAGGTTACATCTGCAGCCGACAAATCGCTACTACCCTTTATCTGGCCTTTCACCTGGAAAAACCCATCCTTGTGGAAGGACCCGCGGGCGTGGGAAAAACAGAGGTTGCAAAAACTGCAGCAATATATCTCGATAAGCCACTAATTCGGCTTCAGTGTTATGAAGGGCTTGATGAATCAAAGGCCCTTTACGAATGGAAATACGGAAAACAGTTGTTATACACCCAGATACTAAAGGAAAAACTGAATGAGATTCTGAAAGACACAAAGGGGCTGGGCCCATCCATTTCGAAACTTCACCAGCACGACGATATCTTCTTTTCCACCCATTTCCTTGAGCCGCGCCCGCTGTTGAGCGCTATCCAGAGCAAGGAAGGCGCAGTTCTGCTTGTGGACGAGGTGGACAAATCAGACCAGGAATTTGAGGCCTTTCTTTTGGAAATCCTTTCCGATTTTCAGGTATCCGTTCCGGAAATAGGCACCATACAGGCAACTTCAAAACCCTTTGTTTTTCTGACCAGCAATAATACAAGGGAATTGAGTGAAGCCCTCAAACGTCGCTGTCTCCACCTTTTTATCCCTTTTCCCGACACCAAACTTGAAAAGGAGATCATTCGAGTCCGCGTGCCCGATGTCTCTGAGGATCTGAGGAGCCAATTGGTCTCCTTTATCCAGCAGGTCAGAAAACTTGACCTCAAAAAACTGCCTTCCGTCAGCGAGACCATCGACTGGGCCAAAGTGCTGGTGCTTCTTCACTCATCTGCCCTGGACCCGGAACTGATCAAAGAAACGCTCAACATCTTTTTAAAATTCGAAGACGATATAGACATAGTAAACGAACACCTTTACCAACTGGTAGACAAGTCCAAAAGAGAAGGGACAATGTATTGATGCAACAGGTTCTCCAAAATTTAATCATGGCCCTCAGGGCTTCCGGTGTCCGGATATCGGTATCAGAGAATATTGACGCCATGAATGCCGTACGGTTACTGGGCTATGACCACAGACAACGTTTAAAGGATTCCCTATCCGCAACCCTGGCAAAATCCCAGAATGAAACCGAGATCTTTGAGACGTGTTTTGACCGGTTTTTTTCATTAAACAATTTGTCTGCCCCCGAAAAAGATACAACCTTTCCACAGGAAATTGGCCCCGACGAACAAGACTCTCTCCTGGGTCAAATGCTCCTTTCCGGCGATCAGGCGGGGCTGTCAGTCTCCATGCGACAGACCGCAGCAGAAATCGGGATTACGGGAATCAGGTTTTTTACACAAAAGAGCCTTTATATTCAGAGAATACTGAGGGGTATGGGCATCGAGGATGTCGACAGAAATATCAAAAACCTGCGTAGGGACGAAAGTGCTTATTCCTTTGAAAAGGCCCGGGTACTAAAAGGAGCGAGAGACCAGCTTTTTGAGAATGTAAAAGATTTTGTTGAACAACAATATTCCCTTTTCGCCGCTTCCGTTAACGAAGAACTTCTTGATAAATACCTCAAACGTACCAGCCTTTCCAATTTGGAAAAACAGGATTTTGCCAGGATGCGGGCAATCATGAAAAAAATGATCAAACGCCTCAACGACCGTCACTCAAGGAGACGAAAATCTTCCAAAAAAGGCTGTCTGGATCTAAAAAAAACACTACGGGCTAATCTTGCATATCAAGGAACCCCTTTTGAGCCGCGGTGGAAAAGCAGAAAAATAGATCGCCCGGACATTGTTGCACTTTGCGATGTGAGCCGTTCTGTGGAGGCGATGGCAAGATTCTTGCTCCTTTTTCTTTACAGTCTAAACGAAGAAGTAGCCAAGGTCAGATCATTTATCTTTTGTTCCAACCTGGTTGAGGCCACCCACATTTTCAAGGAATATGGTGTTGAAGAGGCCCTGGTGAGACTACATAAAGGTGTCGGGCTCGGGGTCATGCTGGGCAGGACAGATTATGGCCAGGTATTTCGAGATTTTAAAGAATCCTGGCTTGACGCGGTTACAAACAAGACAACAGTCCTTATCCTTGGCGATGCACGAAACAACTACGGCGACCCTGAGGCGGGCATTCTGAAACTGCTTTACAAAAGGAGCAAGAGACTCCTCTGGCTCAACCCTGAATCTCCACCCTTCTGGGGAACAGGAGACTCCGCCATGAAAACATATCTCCCATATTGCTCCATAGTTCAAAAATGCACTACAGTTCGTCATCTGGAAAGGGTCGTCGGCTCCCTCCTCAGGACACGTGCTGTCTGACGTTCTGCGCCCAGATTGTTTTCCCAAACCCTAATCAAGAGATTTCGCATGAAGGAGGGAAATCCCTGATTCAAATTTGAAACCTCAAAAATCTTGCATTATGGGCACCCGCATTATATTATTCCCGAGATCCGGTTAATATTACTTACATTTTTTTTAATTCTGAGACTTTCTACACGCTTTGCGCAAAATTTTGTTGTCACGGAACTAATACGTAAAAAGGTGGGTGCAATGAAATTGAAGTTGAAACACAAGCTTATTGGGCTGCCGCTCCTTGCGGCCGTGGTACCGGTATTTGTCATCTTCATTTTTACTTCCATTGAAGGCAAAAGCGTTATCACCAAAATTGAAACCGAGTTAAACCTTCTGGGTCGTGAGAGTATCACTCAAATAGCATTGGCCGTTTATAATACGTGCGAGGCGACAAACAAGACCCTTCAAACGGAATTGGACGGAAGGCTCAACAACGCAGCTGATTTTTTAGACAAAATGGGGACGTTTTCCTTGTCCCCAAAGGTTGCGCCGCAAAAGGCTGTTAATCAATTCACAGGGACGGAAAAAAGGATCTCCCTTCCACAAATGCTCGTCGATGGGCTGAGCGATCCCTCATTCTATATCGATCTTATAAAAATGAAATTTGGGGGAAATTATTATCTTTTTCAGCGGATAAATAAACAGGGCAATATGATTCTTGTAGCGACATCCGTGAGCACTCCAGTCCCCTCCCCAAAGATTGGAGTTTACATGCCTGCAATGGAAAAAGGTGTACCCACTCCCCTAATCAGCACCATACTTAACAAAAAATCCTACAAAGGCCTTATCTACCTTGTGAACGGCTGGTATTTTAGCGCCGCCAAACCCATAACCGACAAAAAGGGAGAGGTCATCGGTATGTTACTTACTGCCATCCCCTATAAGACGCCAGAATCACTTCACCATGTCATAAGTGACATGAAGGTTGGCAGAACCGGCTATGTTTATGTTCTTGGAGGAAAACTCCCCTTTCATCGAGGGCACTACATCATATCAAAGGGAGGGCAACGGGATGGAGAAAACATATGGGTTTCCAAAGACAGAACTGGACGTCTCTATATCCAATCCATTGTAAACAAGGCCATAAAGCTCAAAAAGGGAGAAGTCGTTTATGAACGGTATCCATGGCGAAACCAAGGTGAGACAACAGACCGTTCAAAGGTGGTTGCCCTCACCTATTTCGAGCCCTGGGACTGGGTGATCGGGGCTGGAGCCTATGAGGACGACTACTATGATGCCAAACAAAATGTGGAGAATAGTATTGATCAGCTCTTATGGGTCATGATCATCAGCGGACTGGGTGTACTCGTGCCCGTCTTCGGGATTGCCTTACTCCTCGGCGGCAGAATTGCAAAACCCATAACCCGGATTACGGCTATTGCAAGAGAGATTGCCACAGGAGACCTCTCATCAGCTGCGAAATCCGTCCGGTCAATGATTGGAACAGGGGGGAGTGATAAGATAAAGGCATCTGACACCGAGACCGGTCTATTGCTTTCCGCCGTCAAAACCATGACCGAGAGCCTCAACTCACTGGTGGGCCAGGTTCAGCGTTCCGGAATTCTGGTGAGCTCATCATCTACAGAGTTAGCCGCCACCGTCAAACAACAGGAAACTACCATGACTGCCCAGGTGGCCTCCACAAACAAAGTGGTAAAGTCTGTAGAGGTCATCTCACATGTTGCCTCTGAGTTGGTGGATACCATGCAGCAGGTGGCATCCATGTCCCAGGAGACTGCGGGATTTGCGACCAGAGGGCAGGAGGACCTGTCACGTATGCAGGCGACCATGCAAAACATGGAAAATGCCTCCAAATCCATATCCGGCAGGCTAGAGACCATTAATGAGAAGGCGGAAAATATAACGAATGTAGTTGACACCATAACCAAGGTCGCTGATCAGACAAACCTGTTGTCGCTGAATGCGGCCATTGAAGCAGAGAAAGCCGGGGAGTACGGGCGGGGGTTTCAGGTGGTGGCAAGGGAGATTCGGAGGCTGGCGGACCAGACGGCCGTTGCCACCTTAGATATCGAACAAATGGTGCAGGAAATGCAGTCCGCGGTATCTGCGGGTGTTGTGGAAATGGACAAATTCATTACAGAAGTAAAACACAACGCCGAAGACGTGGGCAAAATAAGTGCTCAACTGACCCGCATAATCGAGCAGGTTCAAACCTTGTCCCCAAGTTTTGAAGGCGTAAACGTGGCAATGGGTCATCAATCTGAAAATGCCCAGGAGATCAACACTGCCATGGTCAACTTGAGTGAAGAATTGAAGCAAACCCTAGACTCTCTACGTGAGACCTACAGCGCCATCGAACAGCTCAATGAAGCGGCAAGAGGCCTGCAGGATGAGGTGTCGCATTTCAAGGCAGACTGAAGTTTTCCCTTCCGATAGAGGGATCTCATGAAACATAACCAACCCCTTACAATTGGTTTTTTGGTTGTCCTGATCCTTACGGCGTTTACTTGTTCTAAAGCTAATGCCGAGTCAAAACAACTGACACTGGCTGTTGGGTTGACCTTACCGCCCTATAATATCCCTGAGACCGACTCCGGGATCGAACTGGATATTGTACGAGAGGCCCTGGAACCAAAAGGGTACACGGTTAAGCCAAAATATGTACCCTTTGCGCGACGCAATCTCGAACTTTCCAATCGTAAAGTAGACGGTGTTTTGACTATCAATACGGACTCAGGGATTGATGCCTTCTATTCTGATGAACACCTCGTGTGTCAAAATGTTGTGGTCACCCTCAAAGAAAATGACCTTACCATAGACAATGTCCAAGATATTGCGGACAAGCGTGTCGTTGCATTTCAGGACGCTACCATCTACCTCGGCAAAGATTTCGCTGACATGGCAAAGGCAAACAAAAAATACAAAGAGATAGCCAATCAAAGCCTCCAGATCAATCTGTTGTACGGTCACCGCGTGGAAGCAATAGTGCTTGATAAAAACATCTTTTATTATCTCAGGAAAGGCAACAAACGAGTGGATACGGCTCAACCCATTACCATGCACCGAATCTTCAAACCAACTCCTTTTAGAGTGGCCTTTCTCAACAAAAAAGTAAGAGATGACTTTAACGAGGGGTTAAGGGAGCTACGGAAGACCGGGCGGTATAATGAAATTGTACAGAAATATCTTTTTCAAAAACATGGGACCGGAGAATAGTCATGCGCCAGTGGAGTATCGTCACAAAAATAGTAGCTTCTGCCTGCGGTATTGTGGCTGTCCTCATAAGTTTGGGCGGCTTCGCCTTGATGAAATTTGAGATAAATCTCGTCAATTCCTTCACGGAGCAACACCTGGAGAAAATTTATCGTTCGATTGATATAAGGGAAACTGAAGAAAAAACGTCGCTTAAGCAAGATGTAAGGTTCAATGCAGAAATCCTGAGCGGCATTGGCGCTACTCACCTCTATAACCTTGATGCCGCGGAAATGGAGCAGGCCCTGCGACCCTATATGAATTATAAAGAAATAACGGCCATAAGGGTTCTGGATGAAAAAAGTAAACCATTCGCTGCTGCATGGCGTTCCCCCCAAGTTACCGTGGGAAAGACGTTTCCTGATGACCTCAAACTCGACGACAGTCCGTTTATTCTCGTAGACTGTGTACGTGACGGAGGAAAACTCGGTACTTTTCAAGTCTACTACTCGCAATCGTTGCTTACCAAGAAGATCAGTGCCCTCAAAAAAGAGGCCTCATCAGAGGCACAAAGGTTTCGAAACGCCTCGCGCTCCCGTCTTGACCGTGCGCTTGTAAGTCAAAGTGTAGGTGTTCTCGTTATCCTCCTCGTGCTGGTGGCCTGCCTCATTGTCTTTCTGAGGGCCCTGGTCCTCAAACCTCTCAAAGAAATATCGAATATCGCCCGCAAGCTGTCTGACTTTGACCTCACCGTCAGGGTGGAAACAAACAGAAAGGATGAAATCGGAAACCTGTTCGTCGCGATAAATGAAATGGCCCAATCATTCAGGGATGTCGTTGGCCAGGTTCAGCGCTCCGGCATCCAGGTAACCTCGTCATCTACTGAATTAGCTGCCACTGCAAAGGAGCAAGAGGTCACCATGACTACCCAGGTAGAGTCCACAAACAAAGTGGTAAAGTCTGTGGAGGACATCTCGCATGTTGCCACGAACCTGGTGGATACCATGCAGCAGGTGGCATCCATGTCCCAGGAGACTGCGGGGTTTGCAAGCCGCGGGCAAGAGGACCTGTCACGCATGGAGTCGACCATGCAAAATATGGAAAACGCCTCCAAATCCATATCAGGAAGGCTGGAAACAATTAGTGAGAAGGCTGAAAATATAACGACTGTGGTTGACACCATAACCAAGGTGGCTGATCAGACAAACCTGCTGTCGCTGAATGCGGCCATTGAAGCCGAGAAAGCCGGGGAATACGGGCGCGGGTTTCAGGTGGTGGCAAGGGAAATCCGGAGATTGGCGGACCAGACAGCGGTTGCCACTTTAGATATTGACCAGATGGTACAGGAAATGCAGTCCGCGGTATCTGCGGGTGTTATGGAAATGGACAAATTCATAACGGAGGTGAGGCGCAACGCAGAAGACGTCGGGAAAATCAGCGCTCAGTTGACCCGCATAATCGAGCAGGTTCAGGCGCTGTCTCCAGGTTTTGAAGAGGTGAACGTGGCAATGGGTCATCAATCTGAAAATGCCCAGGACATAAGCACTGCCATGGTAAATCTGAGTGAAGACTTGGGACAAACCCTGGAGTCCCTGCGTGAGACCTACGGTGCGATCGAACAGCTCAATGAAGCGGCAAAAGGTCTTCAGGATGAAGTATCACGATTTAAAGTGCATTGAAGGGGTGCGGGAGAACAAAACATGCTGATATTGTTTTTTTACCTGGGGGATGTCAAGTATAGCATAAAGTGCGAGAAGGTTCGAGAGGTGGCACCCATGGTCACCCTAAAGGACGTACCCAACACCCCCGAATACTTTGCGGGTCTGTTCAATTATAGGGGTATGATTGTCCCGGTTATCGATTTGTGCCAATTGATTCAAGGACGACCCTGTAAGATGAGGCTCAGCACCAGGATAATACTTGTAGATTATAAAAAGGATGACAATACGCCCTATGTACTTGGTCTCATGGCTGAAAGGGTCACTGAGGCTGTGAGAAGACCAAAAGATGTCTTTTTGTCTCCCGGTATCAATATGGGTGAAGCCCCCTATCTGGGGGGCGTTGTTATGGAAGAGAAAAAAATGATTCAATATATAGACTTGGACCTCTTGCCGGAAAGTTTCAACTTTTTACCCATGCTCCAAAATCCCTCAGACAATGCCCAGGAAACATATTGAATCTTTATTAGAAAAAGAGATAGGCCTCTCTCCGGAGTCGATTGGCCCGGAAACCATCGCGAAGGCTGTTCAGGCTCGCATGCGTGCCAACGGGCTCATGGAAACCAGAGCTTATCTGAGTCTTCTCAGGCGGTCCAAGGCGGAATGGGATGAACTGGTAGAGGCAGTGGTAATTCCGGAAACATGGTTTTTCCGGAACAGACAATCATTCACTTTTCTGGGCCTTTGGGCAAAACGCAAATGGCTGCCAAAACACAAAGGCAATGTGCTCCGGGTCTTGAGTATCGCATCCTCAACCGGCGAGGAACCTTATTCCATTGCCATGGCTTTGCTGGATGCAGGCCTTTCGGAGAAACGTTTCTCAATCGTATCTGCAGATATCAGCAAGAACGCCGTTAGAAAGGCGAGGCTGGGGTTTTATGGCCCGGAATCCTTCCGGGGAAATGATGTATCGTTTCGGGAGAGGTATTTTGATGCAACAAACGACGGGTATCAATTGCACCTTTCTGTTCTCAAAACAGTCCTTTTTTTGAGAAAAAATGTACTTAGCAATCAGTTTTTGTCAGAAGATTCTCCTTACGATATTATATTTTGTCGCAATCTGCTGATCTATCTGAGCCCTCTGGCAAGACAAAAAGTCATGGGCGTCATTGATCGACTGCTGGCAAAAACCGGTATCTTCTTTGTGGGGCATGCCGAACGACCACTCGTTACCGCTCTTGGGCTCCAATTAATAAAAGAGCCCCGGGTTTTTGCATTTCGCAGAGCTGTTGACTCAGACGTATCAAAAGCGCCTGTGCGACCCAAACCGCGGGGAAAATTTGAAAGGAGACGTCACAGAAACGATAAAGCCTCACACGCTCACAGAACTCATACGATACCAGGTTCCGCCAAACGCCCGGACCCTGTGGGGAATAATTCATATCCGGTGACAAACCGGAGACAGCCCTCAACCAAAAAAATGGAGTTGCTTGACAGGGCCCGACAACGGGCAGACAAAGGAGATCTGGAGGAAGCCATCAGATTGTGCGGAGAGGTATTGGACCAGGATACGACCCACGTCCAGGCCCACTATCTCCAGGGGTTGATATTTCTGGCTATGGCCAATGAGGAAGATGCAGAGAAATGGCTTGGAAAAGCCGTCTATCTTGATCCCGAACACCACGATGCCTTGAATCATCTGGCACTAATTGCAGAGCACCGGGGCGATGGGAAAACATCAACACAATTGCGACAGCGTGTAAAGCGACTTCGCCGAAAAGAAGGTGTCCATTGAAAGATCTGGTAATCCTCAAAGAAGAAAACTGCTGGAAACGGATCGGGGTGTGGGGACGGGAGACCCCGCCTTGCCCGGAACTGGACCGGGGTATCCAGTGCCGTAATTGCGCGGTCTTTACCCAGGCAGGAAGAAAACTGCTGGAGCGTGATCTCCCCCAAGAGTACAAGGATGAATGGACCCAAATATTGGTTGAAAAAAAGGAGGAGGAGCTTCCGGGCACATTGTCCGTCGTTATTTTTCGCATACAGGGAGAATGGCTGGCGCTCCCGGCCGGTCTGTTTGCCGAGATAATAGATCCCGGTCTGATACACAGTATACCTCACAGGAAAAACCTGGCGGTTCTGGGGGTGATAAACGTACATGGAGAAATCCAGTTATGTGTTTCACTGCAGAGGCTGTTGGGCCTCGACACAGAGACATTCAATGAAAAAGAGACTCAACAAAGATATGAAAGGATGATGGTGTTGAGTAAAGATGGTGAAAAGTGGGTATTCCCCGTTGATGAGATTCACGGAATTCATCATCTCCGTCCGGACCGTCTCCGGAACGTACCCGTCACAGTGGCCAAGGCCAAATCGACCTTTACAAAGGGAATCTTCAAGTGGGATGAAAAGCATGTGGCATTCCTGGACCATGAACTGCTGATTTACACCCTGGCAAGGAGCATTCAGTGACCGAGAAGAATGGATACGATTTGATCGATCCTTCAATGATGGATCTTTTTCGCAGCGAAGTGGAAACGTATGCGGCGATCCTGGGTGACGGATTGCGAGCCATGAAAATCGATCCATCCGCCACAGAAAGACTGGAGCCGATGATGCGCGCAGCCCATTCCATCAAAGGCGGGGCCCGCATTATAGAACTGAATCCGGCCGCAGAAGTAGCTCACTCGATGGAAGCGTGTTTTGTTGCGGCACAAAAGGGAGACCTCTCTTTAGGGCCGGACCAGATAGACATTCTCCTCAAAGACGTTGACATCCTGGCCCGGATCTCAGACATCCTTGGAGAAGCCCTTCAGGATTGGTTAACGCAGCACCAGACAGAGATTGACCAGATTATTTCCGCCACAGAAGGAATCTTACAGACAGAGGGTAAAGGACCACCTAAACCTTCTGTGTCAAAATCGCCTTCACCGCCGCCAGAGCGAACCGAACAAACACCCACGGCGACGAAGGCGGTTGTCGCCGATACATCAATGCTGGATCTCTTCAAAACAGAGATGGAAACATATATAACGGCTCTAAATGACGGGTTGCTGGCACTGGAAAACGATCCATCCGCCACAGAAAGACTGGAGCCGATGATGCGCGCAGCCCATTCCATCAAAGGCGGGGCCCGTGTCGTAGAGCTGGATCCGGCCGTAAAAATAGCCCACTCCATGGAAGATTGTTTTGTTGGGGCACAGAAGGGAAATTTCTCTATAGGACCGGGGCAAATCGATATCCTCTTTGAGGGCGTTGACATCCTCACCCAAATCTCTGATGCCCTTGGGGAAACCCTTCCAGAGTGGTTGGCACAACACCAGGCTGAAATTGACCGGGTGGTCACCCGCCTGTCTGCAATCCTCACCGGAGAATCCCCCGAACCCCCTTCAGCGGCTCTCCAGACCACGGCCCCACCCCCGCCACCCGTGGAGCCACCAGATAATCCTGCACTGGTCCCCCTGGACGGCAAAAAGGAAAGAGCGGTTACCGAAAGCGCAGGCGAAGCCAAGCCGTACTACCGCTCAGACACACAGGACAAAGACCGTATGGTGCGGGTCACGGCGGAGAAGATCGAACGGCTTATGGGCGAAGCCGGAGAAGTGGTGGTGAATACACGCTGGCTCTCTCCATTTTCTAATTCCCTCCTGGACCTGAAGAAGAATCATATCGACATGTTTAATATCTTCGAAAAATTACGAGACGCCCTGGACAAAAAGGACGCCCAGGAACACATCAAAGCGTTGCTGTCCAACGCAAGGGAGAAGGCCAAGGAGTGCAGCCAAAACCTGGCTGACAGATTGACCGATCTGGAGATGTTCACCAGCAACTCTGCCAGCCTCTCGGACCGTCTATATCACGAGGTTATCGGCGTTCGTATGCGGCCCTTTGCTGACGGCGTGAGCGGATTTCCCCGGATGATGAGAGATCTCGCCAAGGAGGTGGGTAAAAAAGTAAAATTTGATATAGTAGGAAAATCCACGGAAGTGGATCGTGATATTTTGGAAAAACTGGATGCCCCCCTGACCCATCTCTTGCGGAATGCTGTTGATCACGGCATAGAACCCCCTGAAGATCGTATAGCCGCTGGGAAACCCGAGGCAGGAAACCTGAGTCTTGAGGCCGTTCATCGCTCGGGGATGCTAATGATCACCGTTTCGGACGATGGTCGCGGAATCGATTTGGACCGGCTGCGGGCGAACATATTGCGCAAAGAAATGGCCACCGCAGATATGGTCGAAAAACTAACCGAACATGAACTCATGGAGTTCCTGTTTCTGCCAGGTTTTTCCACCGCAAACAATGTTACAGAGATATCGGGGCGCGGCGTTGGCCTGGATGTGGTCCACAATATGGTCCATGAGGTGGGAGGTGTCGTGCGTGCCGTATCCAAACCGGGCGAGGGGCTGAGTTTTCACCTGGAATTGCCCTTGACCCTGTCTGTGGTCCGTACATTCCTGGTTGAGATAGACAAAGAACCCTACGCATTTCCCCTGGCACGTATCGACCGCTGCCTGGTGCTCTCACAGGATGATATTCAGACCGTGGAGGATCGAGAGTATTTCCAGTTTGATGATGATAATATCTCCTTGGTAAATGTGCATGATGTACTTGGCACAAACGAACCTGAACGCCAAGAAAACCAATTTCATGTGGTGGTTGTCAGCGACAGGCTAAACTCATACGGTCTGTTGGTGGATAAATTCCTGGGCGAATATGACCTGGTGGTGCGCCCCCTTGACCCCCGACTTGGAAAGGTCCCTGATATTAATGCCGTGGCTATCATGCTGGATGGGTCTCCGGTCCTGATCTTTGACGTGGAAGATCTGGTACGCTCCATAGACAACCTGCTAACAGGAAGACGCCTTCGGAAAGTAAGCACCCCGACCGAAAAGATTGGGGCAAAAGACCAAAAATCAGTCCTCGTGGTTGATGATTCCATCACGGTACGAGAAATAGAACGGAAACTCCTGGAAAACAATGGCTACCGGGTTGAAATAGCTGTGGACGGGTTGGATGGCTGGAATGCCGTTCGTACCGGTCATTTTGACCTGGTTGTATCCGACGTAGATATGCCCGGAATGAACGGCATTGAACTCATAACCAACATTAAGAATCACACCACCCTCAAATCACTGCCCGTGATAATCATATCTTATAAAGACAGAGAGGAGGACCGCCTGGGTGGTCTTCGAGCAGGCGCTAATTACTATCTTACCAAGAGCAGCTTCCAGGATGCCTCTTTTATCAACGCAGTTGTGGATCTGATCGGAGAAGCCTGACCGTGAAAATCGCCATCGCAAATGATCTAAAGCGAGCCGTGGAGTCCCTGAGCCAAATCGTACTTAGCGTTCCCGGCCACAAAATATGCTGGGTGGCCCAAGATGGTGATGAGGCCATACAAAAATGTGCGGTTGATACACCCGATCTGATCCTGATGGACATGGTTATGCCCCGAGTGGATGGGGTTGAAGCCACCCGGCGGATAATGAGTGAATCTCCGTGTCCGATCCTGGTGGTGACACCCACTGTAGATGGCAATGCAGCAAAGGTCTTTGAAGCAATGGGCCATGGCGCTCTGGACGCCATCAATACGCCTACAATGGGGACCGATCCAATAGCGCAAAGCAGCAGGGATGCTCTGCTGAAAAAAATTCAAATGATACGCAAACTGGGAAAGATCGCACAAAAGACCCCCGCCGAAAAACCCGCAGGACAGATCCCTCCTTTAATTGTTATCGGCGCCTCCACCGGTGGGCCAAAGGCCCTTGGGGAAATTCTCTCAAACCTCCCGGCAGGTTTGAATGCTGCCATCGTCATCGTTCAACATGTGGACGAGGCCTTTTCCGCCGGCCTGGCCGATTGGTTGGGCCAGCAAACGTCTTTGAGGGTAAGGCTAGCCTCACAGGGAGACAGACCAAAGAGGGGAACCGTTTATGTGGCTGGAACAAGGGACCACCTGGTGATTACATCCGGCCACACATTTTCCTACACTCAGGAACCTCGAAGCAGTAATTACCGGCCTTCGGTGGACGTCTTTTTTGAAAGTGTCGCCAAACACTGGCCGGAAAAATGTGTGGCTGTTCTCCTGACCGGAATGGGACGGGACGGAGCAGCAGGTCTGGATGTCCTCCGTCGAATCGGCTGGCATACCATTGCACAGGACAAGACGACCAGTATCGTATACGGCATGCCAAAGGCGGCAAAAGAACTGGAGGCCGCCGCCGAGATCCTGCCCATTGGCCAAATCGCCCAAGCCATCTTGCGTTCTTTGAGAAAGTTTTCTTTAGGAAAAGGCCCATATCAGATAGGATAGAGCAATGACCGAGACCAGCGAAAAGACCATGTCTGATTCTGTATCCTTTACGCCGCACCGGATTACAGTGCTTCTGGTGGACGATCAGCCTATAATTGGTGAAACGCTTCGAAGAATGCTGGCAACAGAACACGACATCGACTTTCATTTCTGCCAGGACCCGACCCAGGCTATCAAGATGGCTAATAAGATTTCCCCCACGGTAATCCTCCAGGACCTGGTCATGCCTGAACTCGACGGGTTAACACTTGTACGATATTTTCGTGCCAGCCAGACCACTCGGGATGTACCCCTTATTGTTTTATCAAGCAAAGAGGAGGCGGTAACCAAAGCAGAGGCATTCGCCCTGGGCGCCAACGACTACATGGTGAAACTTCCCGATCGACTGGAGGTTATCGCACGTCTCCGTTATCATTCAAAGGGCTATATCAACCTGTTGGAAAGAAATGAAGCGCACGAACAACTTGAAAAAGCCAACCGACTTATCCGCAAAACGTTTGGGCGCTATCTATCAGAGGACATCGTCAACAGTATACTGGAATCACCCGAAGGAGCGGCATTGGGCGGTGAGAAACGTTTTGTCACTATCATGATGACCGACCTCCGCGGGTTTACCTCCATTGGGGAAAGGCTGCCGGCCGAAGAGGTGGTAAGCATCATCAACATCTACCTGGAAACTATGACCGAGGTCATCCTGAAGTACCAAGGGACCATCGACGAGTTTATAGGAGATGCCATCTTTGTTATTTTCGGGGCCCCTATTCTGCGAGACAACGATGCCAAACGTGCTGTTGCCTGCGCCGTTGAGATGCAACTTGCCATGGCCGAGGTCAACAGACGATGCATGGAGAAAGGGTACCCGAAAGTGGAACAGGGCATCGGCATCAATACAGGCCAGTTGGTGGTTGGCAACATCGGTTCAAAAAAAAGAATGAAGTATGGGGTCGTGGGACGCAATGTAAACCTGACCGCAAGAATTGAGTCGTATACGGTGGGTGGACAAATTTTGATTTCCGAAACTACCATGGAGGAGTGCGGTCCGATCCTGAGGATAGACGATCAAATGGAAGTCATGCCTAAAGGTGTCAAAAAACCCATCACAATTTACGAAGTCGGCGGAATCGGGGCAGAGTTCGATCTCTTCCTCCCTGAAAAAAAATCAGTTGAACTGGTGGAACTGGCAACCCCTTTGGACATCAGGTTTGTTCTTCTTTCGGGAAAACATGCTGCCAAGGATTCGCATGAGGCCAAAATGGTCGGTGTGATGACCAGTTGTTCAGAGATACAGACTGAAGTGGAAACCCACAAATTGGATAATATTAAGATTTCCCTGTTTGACAGCGAGGCGAAGGAGATCACCTCAGATCTTTATGCCAAAGTCATAGAGGAGCCCTCCGAATCTTCCCACACTTTCAGGGCTCATTTTACATCGGTTCCGCCGGAAGCTGTGGACTTTCTGGAAAGGGTTTTAGCCTCCAATAGTAAACAATAAATATACACTGCGGTTGAGTTGGCATGGGTGGCGCGCAAGCCCCAAAAACTCAGGAGGTCCCTTTCCCTCAAACGCTTTTGCTTAAATACTATACATGAAAATAAAATTTATCGGCGTTGGATCCGCCTTCACGACTTCTGAGTATTATCAATCCAACATGATGATCGTTGC
>JAUVRS010000149.1 GCA_030597505.1 Desulfobacteraceae bacterium | reverse complement strand
GGAGACACAAACCCCCGTTCACAAGTTCGACCTTGTGGCCTTTTCTCTTTCCTTTGAAAATGACTATCCTAACATTTTAAAGATATTAGAACTGGCCAGAATCCCTCTTTTTGCAGAAGAAAGAAGTTCCTCTTTCCCGCTTGTCATGGCAGGCGGAGTGACCACCTTTCTTAATCCCGAACCTTTGGCCTCATTTGTGGATTTTTTTTTGTTGTGGGAAGCCGAAGCCAACCTGGGTGCGTTTATTGATCTCTTTCAGGAAATGACGAATAAAGGCGTTGACAAGGATGAGACCCTTGAAACCCTTTCCAGATCGATACACGGTCTTTACGTTCCGGCTTTTTATCGCCCGGAATACAACAATGATGGAACCTTGAGGGAATTCTTTCCTATCAAGGATAATATTCCTGAAAAAATCAGGGTGCCTCGTCAGGACCCTCTTGGCGAAGAGGTGGGCCATACCGTGGTCACCACTTCGGAGACAGAGTTTTCCGACAGGGTCCTGATCGAGGTGGGGCGGGGGTGTGGACGTTCATGCCGTTTTTGTGCCGCCGGGTATGTGTACCGCCCTCCAAGGTTTCATGGGGAATCGCGCCTTTGCTGTTTTGTGGAAGATGTCCTTAAGGGGTGTCGTCAGGTGGGGTTGCTGGGTACGGCCGTTTCTGACATACCCCATATAGAGATGTTGACATCTTTAATTGTCGGTCACGGGTGCGGTTTTTCCGTTTCCTCCCTGAGGGCGGACGGCCTGACCCCGTCACTTCTCAGGGACTTGAAACAGGCAGGGCAAAGATCTCTCGCCATAGCACCCGAGGCGGGTTCCGATCGTCTGCGACGGGTCATTAACAAACATCTCACAACCAAACAAATCACAGATGCAGTCCGGCTTATATCCAAAACACATGATTTCTCGCTAAGGCTATATTTTCTTATCGGCCTTCCAACAGAAACCAGCGAAGATGTCAATGCAATTGTAAATCTTGTTAAGGTTATAAAACACCATATGGTCAAGGAATCGGCCCCCCGTGGGAAAATAGGCCGGATCAGATTGAGTGTTAACTGTTTTGTGCCAAAACCATTTACCCCCTTTCAATGGTGTGCCATGGAAGAAGTATCTTCCCTCAAAAAGAAACAAAAGCGGTTACAAAAGACACTGACAAAAGAGGGGGGGATTAAAGTGAATGTCGACCTCCCCAAGTGGGCCTATATACAGACATTGATTTCAGTTGGAGACAGACGGGTCGGTTCAATCCTTTTTAACTGTCATAAGTCTGGGGGTGACTGGACAAAGGCGCTACGAATCTCTGATTTGAACCCCGAATTTTTTGTATACCGTCCAAAGGGTCTTGATGAACGTCTGCCGTGGGATTTTATTGATCACGGGATAAAAAAGGAACATCTCAAAACCGAATACAACCAGTCCTTGAAAGAGCAAGAAAGCGAGGTCTGCAGTGTGGGGAAGTGCTACCGCTGCGGCGTATGCCATCGGCCAGAAAGTTGAGAAATTGGTCAAAAAAACCAAGACCTCGGTCCAGGCCCCGCTTGTGACCTTATTGTTTCGGCTCCTACCATTAATTACGTGTCTCGTGATATCTTCTTCCCCTCCCTCCACGGCAGAAGTCCCCCCGGGAGGCTTTCTTCTTGACCGGGCCCTTGCTGACATTGCGGCAAAAAGGAGTGATCTGTCAATAAGGCCGGATCTCTTCTCCACCCCCCTGGTTTCAAACCTTTTCAAACAATGGATGGAAAATCCACTAAAGGCACCCCTTGAGGCCCAACAAAAAGCCAAAAATCTCTTCCGAACTGCCAGGGACCCTGTCGCTTGGCTTCAGGACCTGGCAAGGCCCGTTGACCCGCGCGCATCTTTCCCGCTGTCCTTAAAAAGATATAAAGACCTTAAACTGCCGGAGCATCTCCCCGAGCAGTTAGTAGAGGCCATACATTTGATTATGAACGCCATTGACAAGGCCCAAAAAATTCTTGCCGAGGTCAAAGGTCAGGTTTCTCCCCAAGACATAAGGTTATTTGAAAGACATCTCTACCCGAGCCCCCAATCACCAATGGATCCGGGCGGAGAGATCCCAGAAACACCCAGCGCCAAAAAAATAAGGCAAGCCGTCAAAGCTGCCTCAAATGTGGACTGGGAGAGGATCCTTGAGGCAGGGTTTATTGTTTTAAATGGGTTGGTCAGGGCACGGACCCTCTTAACAAAAGAAAATGACAGAGGGTACGCGAAGGTGGCCTCTTTCTCCCTGATGACCTCCCTGGGGCTTGTGAGGATTGGCGGAACATCCAACGATGTGCATGAAGGAAACCCGACCTTGATCCTGGACCTGGGAGGAAACGATCTTTATAAGGGAAGGGTAGCCTCAGGGAATAACGGAAAGTGCGGTATAGTCTTGGATCTCGGCGGCGATGACGTTTACCTGGGGGAAGATAATACCCAGGCGTCAGGTCTCTGGGGAGTGGGTGTCCTTTTTGATCTCAAGGGGAATGACCTCTACCGGGCAGACCGATGGTCTCAGGGGGCAGCGCTTTTTGGCATCGGTCTTCTTATGGATGGCGGGGGGGATGACAATTATCTGGGCGGATCATTTGTGCAGGCAGCCTCTTCATGGGGATGGGGCGGGCTGATTGATCTCGAAGGTGACGATGCATACAGAAACCACCATTCAGGACAGGCATATTCCGGGGTTCGGGGCGCGTCTGCCCTTTGTGATCTCGATGGGGATGACAAATATATCTCCGGAGGTCAGAGATCCGATCCGAGGGAACCGGATATGAATCAGAGTTTTTCGCAGGGGTTCGCCTTTGGAAGAAGAAACCTGGCAGGCGGAGGGATCTCTATTCTTGCGGACAGGTCGGGGAACGATCTTTACCAGTGTCAGTATTTTTGTCAGGGAGCATCCTATTGGGCGGGGGTGGGGATACTTTATGATGAGGAAGGGAAAGATATCTATGTGGCGCGCCGATATGCCCAAGGGGCGGGGATTCATTTTTCTTTGGGGATCCTTATGGACGTGGGTGGCAGCGATCACACCTTTTCCTGGGGCGTTTCCCAGGGGTGCGGTCATGACTATGGCATCGGGATCCTTGTCAATGAGAGCGGCCAGGATACCTATGTATCCGAGTGGCTCTCAATGGGCGCGTCCGAGGCCAATGGTGTGGGCATTTTTGTTGATAATTTAGGAAATGATGGATATGAAACCAAGGCCTCTATGGGCGTAGGGAGTCTTTCCGGAAGCCGAAGAGCCGGCGGAATCGGTCTGTTCGTTGATGCTTCGGGAAAGGACAGATATTCGACTAGAGGTGCAAACAACGCCGTTTGGATACAAAACCGCTGGGGCGTGGGCATGGATGAAGATGAGAATGGCAAAAGCGGTCTCAACCTGGCCTCTCCAACAAAATCCGCTCCAGATGGTACAGCATGGCAAGATATAAAAAAAGAGGAACAAACACGGCTTTCAGCGATACTGGCAGGATCCGAGTCCTTACCCTACTCCCTCAAGATTGATGCTCTGCTTACGGTGGCGTCGCACTGGGGTCACGAGAAGGAAATGCCAAAAACGGCCAGAGAGAAGATCCTAAGTCTCGAACCTGAAAAATCAGTCCCTGTCGTTCTCAGTTTTATAGGGACCCCGGATGTTTCACGTCTGATTTTTTTAAGAACGTTTTTTATGATACATGCCTACCGCGCGATCCCGGAGCTAATCAACAAAACCCCGGCCTCTGATCCTCTCATTAAATCACGGATCTGTCGTCAATTGGGTCTGCTCAGGGATACCCGAACCCGTCAACACCTGCTCGGGGCCTTGAAGGATCCATCGTGGCGTGTAAGATCAAGCGCTTTGTGGGCGCTTGGGCAGGTCCTGGATCATGGGCGGCTCAAGACCCTGGTTTCTATCAGGGACGTTCTTGATCAGGCATCCAAGAACGGACCCCCCGATGCCATCCGGAAATACCTGGAGGATGACAAAAAACGAACATCTCTTCTTTCCGTCCTTGTCCGAGCGCTTCCAATGGACTATCATTTATACAAGGAACTGAAGAGAATTCCTTCGGATAAAAAAGGGAAAAAAGCCATAGATAAATATGCCGCCTTTGTCTATGATCATCTGGGGGAAATACGCCCCCTCCTTAAAACATGGATCAGGGATATCAACGCATCAGATGCTGTAGCCGGCCAATTGATGATATACTTGGATGACCCGGACCCCGAGGTCAAAAGGGCCGCAGCCTACTCTTTGGGGCAGATGAATTACAGACCGGCCATTCCCCGATTATTGAAACTCGTCGAGACGCAAAGACTATGGGGCCGAGATTCTGCTGTCTTATCACTGGCGCTTTTTGGGGACACCCCCATCCGGGAGATAACGGCGGAGATGAAAAAGAAGCGGGCTCCATTCAAGATAATCGCGTTGGATCTCCTTGGAAGGATCGGGGACGGAGAGGCCAAGACAGTCATTGAGGGATATCTGGGGGATCCGGATTCGAGGGTGAGGCGGGCGGCAAAAAGGGCCATGGGGTCTTTAACAAAGATCCCGTGAAGGGTCAGAAAAAAGGGAGTCAATTATGGATAAGACTATCAAAGTTTATACTCTTAGCACTTGTGGTCATTGTCGGACGACCAAGAAATTTCTGGATGACTGCAGGGTACAGTATGAGTTTGAGGATGTGGATCTGCTAAAAGGGGAAGAAAGGGCTGCAATCCTTGAAGATATAAAACAACTCAACCCGCGATGTTCTTTCCCCACCATTATAATAGGAGATAGGGTGATCGTAGGTTTCAAGGAGGATGAAATACGGGAGGCTATCGGGTTATGAGTGAGGCGCAAAGGCTCTATGATGCACTAAAGAAGGTCCAAGAACCCAAAGGATACTATTTCAATAAGGATAAGGACAGGGCCCTTGAACTCCTCGATGCGTTGGCGCTAAACAGGGAACGCTATGGTTATATGGCCTGTCCATGCAGATTGGTGTCAGGGGAACGGGAAAAAGACAAGGACATCATATGCCCCTGTGTTTACCGGGCCGACGATGTTGAAGCCTATGGGAGCTGTTACTGCAATCTCTATGTCTCAAAGACCTGGAACGAGGAAAAGATCGCTCACGAATATGTCCCTGAAAGGAGACCGCCGGAGAAATTGTTCTTATAGCGGGGCTGCCCGAAGACCGGTGATATGAGGGGGGAGAAAGTATGGATCTTGAAGTCTTTGAGAAAATGGACACGGCCCAGCTCAAAAAATATATAGAATTTCTCCTTTGGCATTACCGCGTGATGGATGCCTTCTGGTTTATCAATGTGGGGGAACGGTTTGATCAGCCCACAGCCGAACAAATCAATGAAAAGGTGTGGGGCCGTGTGGCCGGGATGGCTGCCAAAGATCTTATCCCCCGGTTTGAAATCCAAGAAAGGGGGCTTAAGGGCTTTATAAAGACCCTCCGGCTTTTTCCCTGGTGCATCCTGGTGGGTTACGATTTCGATGAATCGGATCATGAAGTCATTATATCCGTGCCTTCCTGCGTTACCCAGGAGGCCAGGCTCAAACGGGGTCTTGAAGAGTATGACTGCAAGGAAATGCATCGGGGTGAATTCGAGGGCATTGCCCGTGAAGTGGATGAGCGAATTCGGGTGGACTGTCTTTTTGCCCCTCCAGGCCCCCATCCCGGGGATATGTTTTGCAAGTGGCGGTTTACCTTGGAGGAGAAACCCGCGTCTTAAGGCTTTTCTGGTCCGGGGCGATCATCGGATAATTGTAAAAAAGATGTGAGAAAATTGAAAAGATGGTGTTGTCCAGAGGAAATGTTTTTATGATACGGATGCGGGTTGTGGTCCTTGTTTACATCATTTTCCCGATGACGTTTATTTCCGGGGTATCCCTGGCCGGGGAACCCGTGGATGTTTGGGTCAGCATACTCCCCCAGAAATACTTTGCAGAGAAGGTTGCCGGGGGTCTGGCAAAGGTCTCTGTGATGGTCCCTCCCGGGGCAAACCCCGCCACTTATGAGCCAAAGCCTGCCCAAATGAGAAGGATGGCACGGTCAAAGATTTTTTTTTCAATTGGGGTGCCCTTTGAAAAAATGTGGCTCAAAAGGGTTGCGGCTATTAACCCTGGAATGCAGATTGTCCAAACGGACAAGGGCATTGATAAACGGGAGATGTCAACCGGAGACCACCGGGGGAAAAGAAATCTTCCTGGAAAAAATCGGTCCGGGGATCCTCACATCTGGCTCTCGCCGCCGCTTGTCAAAACGCAGGCCAGGATCATGGCAGACGCGCTCATACGGATTGATCCGGCACACAAAAGGACGTATGAGATCAACCTGAAGAAATTTGAAACTGAAATTAACCGGCTGGACCTGGAGCTAAAAAAAGTATTTGAGCAAAATCCCCACGGAGCAGAGTTTCTTGTTTTCCATCCTTCGTGGGGTTACTTTGCAGACACCTATGGGTTAAAACAGATTTCAGTCGAGACCGAGGGGAAGGCGCCGTCCGCCGCTGAGATGGCAGGGTTGATCAGGTATTGCAGAGACCGGGGAATCAGGGTTGTTTTTGTTCAACCCCAGTTTTCAGCGAGGCGTGCAAAGACCATTGCCAGGGAGAGAGAGGGGCAGGTTGTATTTATCGACCCCCTCAACAAACACTGGGCGGAAAACCTCCGATCGG
>JAUVRS010000335.1 GCA_030597505.1 Desulfobacteraceae bacterium | reverse complement strand
GAGAAGCTGCGCCGGAGAAGGGGGTCGAGGGCAACAGTCGCCCATGGGAGAGCGAACATGGTGTGGTCAAGGGACACGTCTACGACTCTCAGACCCGTCCATTTGTCGGGAACAGTGACCTGCGGAATTTGCCCGCCCTTGCCGAATTGGATAAGGGAATCAAGGAGAGGCAGGGACAACCATTTTCTTTAGGGGAAAAGGTTAAGTGGCTGCCGTGAAAAAGGTCTTTGAGGTCCGCATATGAACTGGGTAAAGCGATTGTATCAGGAGTTTATTGCTGCTACCAGGGAAAATAAGGGAGCCTTCCTGCCACTGTTCGGCTGTTTTTTCTTAGTTTTGTTCAGCTACAGTTTTATAAGACCGGTGTGTGAGTCGCTCTTTTTGTCCTCTTGGGGAGCGGCAAAAATGCCCCACGTATGGATTATTTCGGCCGCGGCCACGGCTGCGGTGGTTTGGGTTTATAATAAGTTCGTTGGCGTTTCCAGACCTTCCGGTCTCTACGCTGTCAGCAACGCCGTCGCTGTCGCCTTCTTCCTGCTGTTCTATTTCTATTTTTCGGCCAAAAACAGGGGTTTTTCATTAGCTGCGTTTATCGTAAAAGACATTTATGTTGTCATTCTCATTGAACAATTGTGGACCTTTTGTGATGCCTCTTTTTCTGAGAAGCGGGCCAAGACCCTCTATGGGTTCCTGGCAGGGGGATGTTCCATCGGCGGTATTGTGGCAAGCGTTATGACCGCAAAACTGGCACCCATACTCGGTTCCAGTAACCTGCTCTTTATCGGCTGTGGAGCATTGTTGTTGGGGGTGTTGCTGTTTAATTACGCCAACGCAAAGGGAAATCAGGTTTTGCATAGGGCGCAACCCAAGGATGCGGCAGGCATTGGGATCGAGGAGGATGCAAAGGAAAGAGGCACTGAAGGTGGTCTTGAAGAAAAGAGCGAGCCGACTATTTGGGGAGGGGTCGATGTTGTATTGAAATCCAGGTATTTGATCTTAATTTGCATTATGCTCATGATGAGTCAGTTTGTCACGGCCCTTATCGGTCTTCAATTCAACCAGGTTTTGGAGGTTCAGGTGAGCGAATTGGATTTGCGAACCGCTTACCTCGCCAATTTCTACGGGATGACAAACATAGTATCGCTGTTTCTCCAGTTTGTCGTCAGCGCCCCCATGCTCCATTTTCTTGGTTTGTTGCTCTCTCTAATATTGGTGCCGGCCTTGATGGGAGTAGGGTCGTTGGCCTTTTTCTTTGCTCCCACCATGGCAATCTTGTTTGGCACGAGGGTGGCCAACAAGAGTTTGACCTATTCGGTGTTTCGCTCAGCCAAAGAAATCCTCTACATTCCTTTGAGTTATATTGAAAAATACAAAGGCAAAGCGGTCATTGACATGTTTATATACCGTTTTGCGAAAGGTGGAATAGGGGCAATCATTATTGGCCTGGGGACAATCATGACTGTCACGGCCATCCGGATCAACTACATGGTCATCGGGTTGATCATCCTGTGGATCCTCATCGTTCCGGTTTTGATCCGGGAATACAAAAAGCGGGAAACTGCCCGTGTGCAAAGATGACTTGTTTATGAAAAAGAAAGATTTTGGCTTTTGTTACCTCAAATTAACATTCCTTATAATATCCATACTCTGTTTTGCCGGTATTCTTGACGTAACTGTGGCCATGACATCGGAAAATGATCTCGACGGGAAAAAAGAGATGGCCGACGATCCGCCAGGGGTCTTTTTCTATCGGTTGGAGCCTTCATTTTATACGGGGTTTGCCCCTCGCTGTCAGGATCCAAAGCGGATACATATCCATCTGGGACGGGGAAACCAACTCCGGGTTACCATTGAACTGTCCGATCATATAATCGACGAGTATATCGCAGATCTGGCCTTAAGATACCGTATTTACGATGAACTCATACGGGATTCCAAAATGTCTCTGAGTCAAAATATGGGCTTCGAAAGATTCAGCCGGATTATCTCAGATGAAAAAATCCAAGAGATGGTGACCAAGAAAACGAGCATGAGCAAGGAGCAGTATCGAAAGATCAGCCTGGAGATGCTCAAAAAGCTGAACCCGGGAAAAGTATTCCACATCAAAATCAATTTTGATCAGCGGATGCGTGAATGGTCTTCTCTTTTGGGTCCCCTGGAAGGGAAGAAACTTTCTTCAACAGAGGGCCGGGATCTCATCAACCAGATGTTGCCAACGAGAATGACGGTAACCGAGCTGTCCATTTCACTGAAAACTAAACTTCAAAATGTACTGAATCTGTACGGCCTGTATGGGAAGTCCAAGGACGAGGAATCCTGGGAGCGGTTTTACCTTGCTTCGGTAGATCTCTTCAATACCGCCACAGGGAATATTTACCCATTCAAAGGGGACATCCTTGATTTCTACGAATTCACGGCCATCTATCCTGTTGGAACCCTCAATGAATTCGCCAAATTTGAAGACGATGACATCCCTCTGTACCCTTGTCCAGGCAAGCGCTCTTTGTGTGTACACCAGCGTACCAAAAGGGTGGACCACATCCCCGATATCCCCTGTTACGGGTATTTGCCCTGGATCCCCTATATGCATGTGGGTAAAACACTCCACAATTCCTTCCATAGCCTCTGGTTCAGTATCGACACACGGAAAAACGGCTTCATCCCGGATGAATGGAGGAAGAACGTTAGGGAAAGCCGCTCGGGAAAACCTTACCCACATCTCTGGTTGCTCAGCCGGGGACCTATGTCCCACGGTTGCACCCATGTCAATGCCGGCCATATTTCGGAATTGCGGCAGATGTTGCCTTCGG
>JAUVRS010000087.1 GCA_030597505.1 Desulfobacteraceae bacterium | reverse complement strand
TCCGCAAAAAACAATCAGACACGGGTATTGTTTCCTTTTGAAATCATCTACGTAATGCTGGAAGAGGGCCAGTTCACCATTTTCTTCGTGAAATAGGTTTTGAACCTCATCAAAAAAAATGGTCAAAGCCTTTCCTTTTGAAAGAAATACCGAAACAGCCTTGAAAAACTCGCTGAGATTCCGTGGTACGGATGTAAATCCGATCTCGTATAACTGGCGTTCAACCTGTTCAAAAGTTTTATAAAGGGGTCCTGGGAGACAGAACAGATAGAGGCAGTTTTTCTTCTTTTTGCTGGATTCCACCCAGAGACGCGTCTTACCGATGCGTCTTCGTCCGATAATTGCGGTAAACAGCGCCCCCTTTTTAGCTGCTCTAAACCAGCCATTAATTATAGCAAGCTCATTTTTTCGACCATAGAATTTCATAATTGTTGCCAGATTATCTGTCTAAAGATTATTTGTCAACAGATAGTTTATGAAGGGATATTTATGAGGGGCGGGTATTGATTTATTGACACAGATCATCCCATCACCTTCAGTTGCTTTTCTTTCACGATTTTTTCGCCCCGTTTTATTGATTGGCTGGCCGTGGGGTGTGGTGAAGCGCACCCGCAGCATCAATTCTGGCTTTTCGTGGCATACCAAATACAAATAACAGGCAAATTTAATCATGTCAGTCAGTATACCAGTACCCGTCCCCCACGCCCAAAGTAAATCTGCGAGAAATATCTCCACTAAGGGCCTGCGATCGTGCGAAGCCTTATCACTGGGCACGGGTATTTTATCCGTGGTACATTGATGACACAGAAATTGAGGACAAAGGAGGGAAAATGTCTGCGCTTCAATTTTGTTCGGCAAAACAATTAGCGTCCGCGATTCGGCGAAAAAAGGTTGGATGTCTGGAGTTGCTTGACCTTTATCTGGATCGTATTGACCGCTATAACTCCAGGATCAATGCAATCATTTTCATGGACATTGATCCAGCCCGTAAACGTGCAAAGAAAGCCGATGAGGCGCTCACAAAAGGTGACCTCTGGGGGCCGCTTCATGGTGTCCCCATGACGATAAAGGATTCTTATGATGTTACAGGCATGCCAACCACGTGGGGTGTACCCCAATACAAAAACAACTACCCCAAAAAGGACGCAATTGTGGTTGAGCGTTTTCTAAGAGCCGGCGCCATAATCTTTGGCAAGACCAACATTCCATATCATCTTGCCGACTGGCAGTCCTTTAATGACATTTACGGGACAACAAATAACCCCTGGGATGTGACACGTGTTCCAGGAGGTTCCTCGGGCGGGTCAGCCGCAGCCCTTGCAGCCGGACTGACGGGTCTTGAGGCAGGAAGCGATATTGGGGCCTCGATTCGCAACCCGGCCCATTATTGTGGGGTATATGGTCATAAGCCAACCTATGGTATTGTCTCACCCCGAGGGCAGGCCCTTCCCGGAGTAGTTGCCGCCACCGATATTTCCGCTGTTGGTCCTCTGGCACGGAGTGCCGACGATCTTTCTCTGGCCCTGAAAGTGATGGCAGGCCCGGATGATATTGATGGGGCCGGCTGGCAACTGAGACTGCCAAGGCCCAAGAAAAAATCTCTACGCGAATACAAGGTCGCTGTAATCTACTCAGACCCCGAGGCAGAAGTAGATGACGAAGTACAAAACAGGCTCCATGCCGTAACTGAATTCCTTGTAAAAAGCGGGGTGAAAGTAAGCGACACCGCACGCCCAAAATTTGATTCCGGAAAGGCGCATCAAAACTACGTCCGGCTGTTGCGAGGAGCAACCGTGGGGCGGTTCACACCTGAGGAGTTCCAGAAAAATTTGGATGTTTTTAGCAAAATCGATCCCAGCGATGAAAGTTATCCCGCACAGATGATTCGTGCCCAAGCCATGTATCACAAAGACTGGCTCACGTTCAATGAAATGCGTCACAAGATGCGTCTTTCCTGGGCAGATTTCTTTAATGAGTTTGACCTGCTCCTGTGTCCTGCTGCAACCACCACTGCCTTTCCTCACAACCAGAGGGGTGAGCGGTGGGAACGTATGGTTATGGTCAACGGCAAACCGCAGCCATCGACCACACAAATGTTTTGGGCGGGGTATTCATGCAACTTTTATTTGCCATCCACGGTGGCACCGGCTGGCCTGGCCAGTGATGGTCTGCCTGTTGGTGTACAAATCGTCGGGCCCCAATACGGCGATTACAAATGTCTTCACTTTGCGCGGTTGCTTGAACGCGACTTTCAAAATTTTTCCCCTCCGCCGGGATTTGAGTGATTTACCGGCTGCCCATCAGCTTTGGTGACAAATTTGTAATGATCGGTCTTAATAAATAAAAGGAGGAATTATGTCTCATGAATCTTCACAAAAATTGGCTGTATTAATTGACGCGGATAATGCACAGCCCTCAGTTGCAGAGCCATTGCTCGCAGAAATTGCAAAATATGGAACCGCAAACGTCAAGAGGGCCTATGGAGACTGGACCGGTCCTCACTTGAAAGGCTGGAAAGAGGTCTTGCTGGTGCAATCAATACAACCGATACAGCAATTCCGCTATACAGTGGGGAAAAATGCCACGGATGCCGCCATGATAATTGATGCCATGGATTTGTTGTATACAAACGCATTTGATGGTTTCTGTATAGTTTCAAGCGATAGCGATTTTACCAAATTGGCTTCAAGAATAAGGGAATCCGGTCTTGTTGTTTACGGTTTTGGGGAGAAAAAAACGCCTGAACCCTTTGTTTCTGCGTGTGACAAATTTATATATACAGAGGTTTTGAGATCCAAAGAAGATGAAAGCCAATCCATAAGACGAAAATCCAACAAAGAACTAAAGCAAGATACAAAGCTCGTTAATCTTTTAAGAAATGCGGTTGAGGCATCGTCAGATGATAGCGGGTGGGCTCATCTCGCCACTGTAGGAAGCAACGTTGCCAATCAATCCCCTGATTTTGATCCACGGAACTACGGTTACAAAAAACTCGGCGAAATGGTTAAGGCCACAAAACTCTTTGAGATAGAAGAGCGTCAGACCAGTGACGGACAATCCAAGGCAATTTATTTAAAGGATACGCGCAAGAAATAAAATAGCGAGAGTAAGCTTCTTCCATGACGGCAAGGGGGAGGTTGGACCACTCAAACAAGGGACATAAACATGGATCGATCCATTATATTGAAAGCTGATAAATGTGAAATCATGAAGGCCGAATGGGGAACCCTGACGTGGTTTGCCGGTCAAAAATTAAAGAACTCAAAAGACATGACGCTTGGTAAATGTGTTATAAAACCCGGTTGTGAAAACCCGATGCACAGTCACCCAAACTGCTCGGAAATCCTCGTGGTCATTCAGGGGTTAATTTTACACACAATCGAGGATGGGAAAGAGATTGAAATGAAGCCGGGCGATACCATAACACTGCCTCCCAATCTCCCCCATAAGGCCAAGAATATCTCAAATGACGATGCCGTTCTGTTCATCGCCTTCTCGTCAGGGGATCGTCAAACCAGGGGCGAATAGCTCCGGAAAAGCGCACGTGGGGTCGGAGAGGTTCCATAATCTTGACCTTGTTCCCCGGGTGGTTATGCCGCGCTTTGGATTGGGCAGCCTGAAGAAAACCCTTCGGAATGTGATCGGTGACAAGTAAATCCGGACGCCAATTCTGCAAAGTTATTTTTGTGCAAACCCTAACTTATCTGGACAAACCATATGCAGACCATCATCAAACTGGCTATCACTCTGGCTATCATTTTGATCTGCACGCAGATTGGAAAAAAACTTCCGTCCCTGGCCGGGCTGATTGCAACCATGCCTCTGACTGGGGCGATTGTCTTGGTGTGGTTGTATTCCGATGATCCTGGAAACTACGATTTAATGAGGGCTTATACCAAAGGCGCCCTATGGGGTATTGTACCATCAATCCTGTTTTTTACTGCCGCCTTTGTGTGTTTTAGAAACAATTTCACCCTCCCGGCGACACTTTCGGTTAGTTTTTCAATATGGGTTTTGAGTGCCATCGTCCACCAATGGCTTTTGAAATGAGCATGAGATTTTTTCCTAAAAATAGGGTGGGATGAAATTGAAAAACAGAATCAGGCTTTTGCAGAAAGCGTTACGGGAAAAAGGGATAGCCGCGGCACTGTTGTCTTATTCACGAGACGTGTTTTATTACACAGGAACTGCACAGCCATCATACTTTGTCGTACTCCTTGACGAGTATTTCCTTTTTGTAAAAAGTGGTTTTGAATTCGCTATAAATGAGGTGTTTATTCCAAAGGAAAGGGTAAGAGAAGAACGGAATTTAGAGAATATTTACAAGAAAATATTCTCCAAAGTTCCGGCCAACAAAAAAATCGGGGCTGAATTGGACGTTTTGCCAGCCGTCCAGTTTTTCAACCTCAAAAAGATTTTTCCGAATTTTGAATTTGTTAACATATCTCCAACGATAATAGAACAGAGAAAAAGAAAGAATTCAGCTGAGATCCGCATGATCGAAAGGGCTTGTGAAGTACTTCATACAGGACACGATGCAGTTTTGGAGAATCTCAAGGAAGGAACCACAGAGCTTGAACTTGCCGCGGCAGTCGAAAATGCCCACAGGTTGGCCGGACATGAAGGAATTTTTTTTATCAGACAACCGGATTTTTTTATGAGCAGAGGGCCTATTGCCTCGGGCCCAAATCTTTTCAAGAACAGTGGGGTCGTCTATACCATAACAGGTGTGGGTCTGAGTCCATCAGTCCCGGCGGGCCCTTCCAGGAGACCCGTTAAAAAGGGGGATCTGGTTATTGTCGATATTCCAACCCTGGTAAACGGATATCATGCAGATCAGACAAGAACCTACTTTCTGGGTAAGGCCAACACACAAATAAAAACCATGTATCATCATCTCAAGGAGATTGCAGACTATCTCATAGAAAGCATCCGACCCCAAATGAAGTGCAGCGAAATCTACCAACTAGCCATCGAAAAATCAACCAAACTGGAAGTTCAGGATGCCTTTTTATCTTTTGGCAGAGGGAAAAAGAGTCGTATAATAGGTCATGGCGTTGGATTAGAGCTAAACGAGCCCCCTACCCTTGCTGAGTATGACCATTCCGAGGTTTCAGATGGATTTGTGCTTGCCCTGGACATGCATATGATGGACAAAAACATTGGTGTGGTTAAACTTGAAGACATGATTCTGATCGCCGACAACGGGAACAAAGTGTTGACAAAGACCCCAAGACACCTTTTTGAACTATAGACAACCTAATTGGGCAAAAATGGCGACATCCCAATCCAATCCAAAACCAATAGACCCGAAAGGGCTGACAGCATGCCCCGAATGCGACTTGTTGATTCAAAAAACGACTCCCAAATCCGGGGTCAAGGGTTTGTGCCCCAGATGCAAATGCATGCTCTTTCATACAAAAAAAGACTCCGTCGAACGAACCCTCATTTTGAGCCTCGCAGGCCTGATTCTTTTTCTCCCGGCCATGGTATTACCAATCATGACGCTGAATGCCATGGGGATCGAGCGAACCAGTAATATCCTGCAGGGGATAACGACGCTGTTCCAGGATGATTTTCATCTGGTTGCCATCCTTGTGCTCTTGACTACCGTAATTGTCCCATTTCTCAAACTCCTGTTACTGTTTTATGTATCGATATCTGTTCGATTCAAGGTTAATTTGGGCAATCCGGCCCTTGCTTTCAGATCCTATAAACGACTGGACGAATGGGGGATGCTTGAGGTCTACATGCTTGGGATCCTTGTATCGATCACAAAACTAACCGACCTCGCCCAAGTCTCTTATGACATCGGACTGTTTTGTTTTGTCTTTCTTTTGATAATTACCCTGTTTTCATCTGTCACGTTGGACAAACAGCAATACTGGTCTCTTATTGGACGAAATGTGAGCACCAAGAATGGCTAGAGAAGAACTGACAGCACTGGCATCGGGTCTGATTCAATGCCCGGACTGCCATTTGCTGACGGAAAAAAAAGATAGCGCCACAAAAACACGCTGCCCGCGCTGCAATGCAAAATTTTGTTTTGAAACCTCTGCCAGCCTAACAAGGACCTGGGCCTTGCTGATCAGCAGCCTGATCCTTTTGTTTCCAGCCAACCTCCTTCCCATAATGACGGTTACCTACTTGGGGGATAAAGAACCCAACACAATCATGGATGGCATTGAACATTTTATACAATCGGGTAGTTATTTTATTGCTCTTCTTATTTTTGTAGCAAGTATTCTGGTCCCTGTATTTAAAATCACAGGCGTAATTCTCATCATGATATCAATCCGGAAAAAATGGAAAACATGGTTAAGGCACAAGACCCTGATGTTCCGCATCATAAAATTTATCGGGCGGTGGTCCATGCTGGATATCTTTGTGATCGCAATCATGGTCACTCTGGTAAACTTGGGTACGCTGACCACTATTGTCCCGGCACCTGCAGCCACATATTTTGCGGGGGTAGTTGTTTTGACAATGGCGGCTGCGAATACCTTTGACTCACGGCTTATATGGGAGGATACCGAATGACAGATGATCATAAAATAGCCTCAAATATCCCCGGCCCGAAAGTGACATCCAAAAAAACCATTTCTCCGATATGGATTTTACCCCTTGTGGCATTATTGATTGCATCCTGGCTTGTCTATAAAAGTGTCATTGATGCGGGCATCAACGCAACCATCAGGTTTGAAAACGCGCAGGGTATCGAAAAAGGCAAAACCCGGGTTATTTATCGGGGAATGCCAATAGGAATAGTGAAGGATCTGTCCATTAACAAGGACTTCAGAAGCATTGATGTGACAGTGGAATTTGTAAAAGAGGCACGAAAACAGCTTCGAGAAAACACAAAGTTCTGGATGGTTGCTCCAACGATTTCTCCAAAAGGAATCACAGGGCTTGAGACCATCTTAAAGGGTGTTTACATAACCATGCAGCCGGGGGAGGGGTCTGAGAAGCGGCAGTTTGTGGCCCTATCCAAACCACCACCCATCCGTTTTGACGAGCCAGGACTCCACATTCACCTCATTTCCGATGTTCTAGGCTCATTGTCTCAGGGGAGCGGAGTATTCTACAAAGGCATCAAGGCGGGAGAAATTCAGCAATTTGATTTGAACGAAAAAGGAAAAATCGTAATTGATCTCTACATTGAAAAAAAATATGCCTCTAAAGTGAAGAAGTCATCACAGTTCTTCAACGTCAGCGGTGTGAGTATTGCGGGGAGTTTTTCGGGTTTTAAGATAAATGCAGAGGCATTGAGTTCGCTGGTGTTGGGTGGTGTCGCTTTTGTTACGCCTGATGGAGACAAAACCGCTAAAACAGCGGTTGACGGTGACTCTTTCACTCTATTTCAAAACAAGGACCTTGGCGAACAGGCAGGGAAAAACATCACCCTTTTATTTGACGATGGAAAGGGACTCTCAGAGACGACTCAAATCAGGTACAGAGGTGTTGAAATAGGCAGGGTTTTCAGGGTTGAACTCAATAGGAAACTGTCAGGGGTCCGGGCAACAGCGTCCGTACAAAAACGATACCGATCGCTTCTCAGAGAGGGGTCACAATTCTGGCTGGTGGAACCCGAACTGGGTCTTGCGGGCGCCAAGAACCTCGAAACGATCATCTCGGGAACATATATTACCCTTCGTCCCGGCAAGGGGGCACTCAAACGAACCTTCAAGACCCTCAGTGTGCCGCCGTCCTCCACCCTCGCATCCGAAAAAGGCCTGAAAATTGTTTTGGTGGCTGAACGTTTTGGTTCACTAAAGGCCGACGATCCAGTATACTTCCGTCAGATAAAGGTGGGAAAAATCACAGGGACCCGGCTCTCTGGGGATGCCAGGTCTGCACTTATAAATGTGGCTATTCAAAATCACTACGCCCCGCTGGTACGTATTGATTCAAAGTTCTGGAATGCATCAGGAATCAAAATAGATTTTGGTCTGTTTAAGGGGGCGAAGGTGCAAACCGAGTCCATTCAGTCATTATTGGAAGGTGGTATTGCCTTTGCCACACCGGAAAAACAAAGCGCATCGGATAGAGATGATAAACCTGGAAAGGGTGTAGTTCTCTCCGAATCGGGGTCAAATTCGGAGACCAAAGATAATACACCTCCCCAACCGAAACCCTCTGGAAAGCGGGCCAAAAACGGAACGAAATTTACACTTTATAACGAATCCAAAGATGAGTGGCTAAAATGGCGTCCAAAAATCGTGCTGGGGAAGTAAGACTTACACTGGCAGATTGATGCTTCTCAAGGGTTATTTGGAGTACCTTGCTTGAGGTTGACCTTGATCGAGGTTTCGAGATTTTTTTGCTTTTTAACAAACCATCAATCTTGCAGGAGGAACTAATGACACTTTCAAGACAAGAAATCATGGATGCTCTAAATAAATGGAATGCAGCCTGGGACAGCCATGACCTCGACGGCGTTATGCAACTCTTTCATGACGAGATACTCTTTGAAAACTGGACCGGTGGAAAGATAAAAGGCAAAAAAGCGCTTAGAAAGGCGTGGGCACCATGGTTTTCAAATCACGGAGGGTTTCAATTTAAGGAGGAGGAAACATTTATTGATGAGAATGAGCAAAAGGTCCTTTACAGCTGGACGCTCCAATGGCCTTCAATAGAAAATGGCTATGAAGGAAAACCGGAAATACGACGGGGAGTTGATGTCATCCATTTTCAAGATGCAAAGATTATAAAAAAACTTACATACTCAAAGACAACCATTGAAATAGACGGAGACAGGCTTAGTCTTAACGCATCAAACAAATGAGTATTTTGGATGCCACATTTTGAAAAGCGCTTGTAACACGACCCTAATTTTCTGCAAACAAGAGATGATCGCATGGATGCACATTATCGAGTAGTGATTTTTGGTTCCGCGAGGACAAAAGAGGGGGACACAGAATACAATGATGTGTACCGCATCGCCAAAGGATTGGCTGAATCTGGATTTGATATTGTGACAGGAGGGGGACCGGGTATTATGCAAGCGGCAAATGCCGGTCATAAAAGTGTGCAATCCGATACCCATTCAATTGGGTTGAATATAAAACTTCCATTTGAACAAGAAACAAACAAATATCTGG
>JAUVRS010000103.1 GCA_030597505.1 Desulfobacteraceae bacterium | reverse complement strand
TGTAGAGCGTTTCTTTACCTTTCTGAGCCAGTTTCCAGTCGGCGGGGCTTCGGTAAGCACTAAAGCTGAATGGCCCGAACAGGGCATTCGTGGCCTTGTTAACAGCAGTTTCATCCAGGACCACCGAGATGGATGAGTGGGAGTTGGTTATTGCAACAGGGTTTACTCCTGCCCTGCCAAAGGCAACAAGAAGTGCCCCCAGGGTCTCAGGGTTTCCCTGGTGGGGGAATATGGAGAGAATAACAGCCCTGGTGGTTGCGAGGTGTGCCCCGCAAAAATTATGTTGAAGGAGGCCTATCGTCTTTTCTTCATCCTTGGCTTCAATAACGAGGTTTAGCCCCCATTCCCAGTCCTCGTTCCCACATGTAAAAAAGGGGAGGTTTGTTTTTTCCCCTGCCAAAAGGCTGCTCAGTTCCCCCGGCAACCCTTTGTCTCTTCCAGGGTTGGTCACCGAAATCCAGGTCACCTCTTGCAGAAGCTTAAAGCCGCCAAGTCGTATTGAAGGTGTCATGAAGCGTACAATTCCCGAATTCCCCAAACCACGCGTTAAGACAGGCGGTTATAGCAGCGCGCTCACTACCTCCCACAGACCTTCCGTATCAATGGGTTTGGCAATATAATCGTCCGCCTCCGTGGACATCCCGTCCGCGTGAGTGTAGCTGGTGGAAGGAACCGCTTCACCCACTGCTGTGAGAAGCACAACAGGGATATCCCGTGTCTTTTCGTCGGCCTTTAGTTCGCCACACAGGACATAGCCGTCTTTCCGCGGCATCATGATATCAAGGACAACAAGGTCCGGCCGTCGTTCCCGGATGGATTCCTCGCCCTCGATACCATCATAGGCGCGTCCCACCTCGCATCCCTTGCTTTCGAGCATCATGGCCAGGGTCTCAACCAGATCCGGATCATCGTCTACAACCAGAATATACTTTTTATCCATGCCACTTCTCCTTTTGTCCATTTGTCATCGGTTAGTTGTTATCCGGTGTTTCCTTTTGTTTTTATGGAACGATATGTTTCAAGCGTCAATCTTTAATTGTCAGTTTTTAATACCGGCCTGGGGTAGAGACCGCTCCGTTCCACAATCTCCGGCACCTTCTCTTCCCATTCGATCGCCATGACGTGAAACCCCCTGACACCCTCGCATTCCTTCAACCGCTGGATTGTCTCTACACAGATGTTGATGCCTTCATCGGCCTGTTTTTCTTTTGGGACATCGGCCATCCGCTTTACCACCTCGTCCGGCACATCCATCCCCGGCACGCGGTTTTTCATGTACTTGGCCATTCCGGCGGTCTTGAAAGGGGTAACGCCCGCCAGGATAGCCACCTTTTCATGAAGTCCCCGGTCACGAACCAGTTTCATCCAGAGTTCAAATTTCTCGAGATTGTAGATGCATTGTGTTTGAATAAACTCCGCCCCTGCCGCGACCTTTTTGGCCAGACGCGGTACCCGTATTTCAAAAGGGTCGGCAAAAGGGTTGGCTGCGGCGCCTATAAACATTTTAGGAGGTCTTTTGATTTCATCACCTCCCAGGAATTTTCCCTCATCCCGCATGAGCTTTACGGTCTGAACCAGCTGCATTGAATCCAGGTCAAAAACGTTCTGGCCCGTGGGACTATCACCAAATTGCTGATGGTCCCCGGAGAGACAGAGAATATTATAAATATCAAATGAGGCGGCACCCAGGATATCGCTCTGGAGGGCAATCCGGTTTCTGTCCCTTGTAACCATCTGCAGGGTTGGTTCAAGCCCCATCAGTTTCAGGTGGATACAGGAAGCCAGACTCGAGAGACGCGTCATAGAAGTCTGGTTGTCGGTAACATTTATGGCATCCACATGATCCTTGATCATCTCGGCCTTTTTTGTAATGGCCTCAGCATCGCTTCCCCTTGGCGGTCCGCACTCGGAGGTAACTGCCAGATGTCCTGCCCGAATAATTTTTTCCAGTTTGCTGGGCGTCTTTGTTTTCATAACCGCACATCCTCCCTGATAACTTTTCTGGGTCCGCCAGCCCGTTCCGTGGACCAGTCCTTTATGGGTGCGAGTTTCTCATAGTCTTCAAGTCGACCCAATTCCGTGAGACGGTCTACAATCAGCTGCCACCCGCAAAGGAGATCCTTGTTGATTTCACAGCATCCCTTTGTGGAGCCCCCGCATGGTCCATTAAAAAGTCGTTTTGCACATCGGGAGACGGGGCAGATCCCCCCTGTTTTGGCCAGAACGCATTGCCCGCAACCCTGACATCGTTCGGTCCACACCCCTCTTTCCTCTGTTACGCCCATAAAACAGGTGTCCACACCCGGCAATATGGGCATCTGCATGTATTTTTCCGCCATAAACTGAACACCCACCCCACAGGCCAGAGAAATCACCGCGTCATACTGATCGATTGTGTTTCTTATCTCTTCCAGATATTCGTGATCGCACTGCCGCTCCAGGGTGACCTCATCAATCTTCAGATCTTTCCCCTGATTCATAAAGTACATCCGGAGCGCCGATGCAAGAACCGCGACCTCTTTTTTTCCGCCTGCCTCACACACGGTAACGCACTCGTTGCATCCCGCTAGGAGTATTTTGTCATACTCTTTGGCCTCTTCAATGATTTCTTCAACAGGTTTTTGTTTGGCCACAATCATCTGAAATACCCCCTTTTGCGTAAGCCCTTTGCTGATTTTGCCAAGTTACCAGATGCCCCTAAAACGTTCAACCGATTCTGGCTGAACAGACCATTATGCTGCCATTTTCTCTTTGGCCATCTTGATGGGGTTCGGGCCCAGCTCCCGTATTTTTTCTGTCATTTCTTTTGCATATCGGACAAAATGCGGGGCTTCGCTGGATGAAAGATTATACATCCGTACCCGTTCTCCGCCGACCCCAATACTCTCCAGGATATGTCGGGCCTGTTCCACCCTCTTTCGAGCCCTGATATTTCCCTTTTCAAAACGGCATTCCCCTTCCATACAACCAACCACGTAGACACCGTCAGCCCCTTTTTCAAACGCCCTGAGAATATATATGAGGTCTACCTTTCCAGTGCAGGGGATGCTGACAATCTTGATGTTGCTCGGATATTGCAAACGCATGGAACCTGCCAGGTCCGCAGCGGTATATCCTCAGGCTTGGCAACAAAACGCAATTATGATCGGTTCGAATTCATCCATCATAAAACCCCTTCCAGCAAGGCATCTACCTTGCTCAAGACCTGATCATCTTCATACCAGTTAAGCTGAATAATTCTTGCCGGACATTCTCCCGCACAAATACCGCACCCACGACAGAGAGCAGAGTCAATCTCGCTTACTCCGTCCTTGTTGATTCTAGGGACTTCGTAGGGGCAAGAACGTACGCATATGAGGCACGATGCACATCGTTCCTGGTCGACTTTGGCCGTTATAACCGAAAGGGCGATCTCTGACTGGGAAAGAAATGTAGCGGCCCGGGAAGCTGCCGCCATAGCCTGGGAAATGGATTCCGGGATCAATTTGGGGCCGTGTGCGGTGCCGCATACAAAGACCGCGTCACTGGCCATGTCAACCGGTCTCAGCTTTACGTGCGCCTCCATAAAAAACCCTTCCTGGTTTCGTGCCAATTTCAGGATGGAGGCAACTTCCTCTGTGTCCGCTGCTCTCACACCGGCGCTGAGAGCCAAGAGATCAGGAAAAATTTTGAGGTCTCTTTGGAGGACGTGGTCTTTTGTGACAACGCTGAGACCCTCCTCGGTTGATGTCACATGCGGGGGATTATCCCTGTCAAACCGGATAAAGATGACCCCATTGCGTCTGGCTTCCCGGTAGTATTTTTCCAGCAGACCATAGGTACGGATATCTCGATAGAGGATATAGACATTTGTTTCAGGGTTGAGCTCTTTGATATGCAGGGCATTTTTTATGGCATTCTGACAGCAAATCCGGGAACAGTTGGGGTAATCATCATCCCGGGACCCCACACACTGGATCATGACCACATCATTGAGATCAGAAGCCCCTTTTAACTCCAGCCGTTTTGCGAGCTCGATCTGGGTCACAACCCTTTCATCCTCACCGTAAAGATACTCTTTAGGGGTGTACTCATTTGCCCCGGTTGCCAGGACCACCACGCCGTGGTCGATTTTCCGCTCATACAGACCCGGGCCGACCAGTACCTCGGTGGTAAAATTCCCCTTGAAACCACTAAACCCCACAATAAGAGACTCGGTCAGCACCTGAATTTTTTCGTGGCGTTCCAGCCTGTCAACCAGTTCAAGGATATGGTCGTTTATATTGTCCCCTTCAATGGTATGGGTCAATTCTCTTGCAAGACCCCCCAACTGGCTTTCCTTTTCCACAAGGACCACTTCAAAACCCTGGTCCCCCAGGCCCAGCGCTGCCGTCATGCCGGCCACCCCCCCGCCAACCACAAGGGCGCGTTTGTTGATCGGGATTCTTTTTGCCTTCAGGGGTTTTAACAAGGCCGCCCTTGCAACGGCCATCCGCACAAGATCCTTGGCTTTGTTGGTTGCTGATGTGGGATCATTGCTGTGGACCCATGAATTCTGGTTTCGGATGTTTGCCATCTCAAAGAGTTGCTGGTTAAGACCACATTCCTGGATGGTTTCCTGAAAAAGGGCCTGGTGGGTAATGGGTGAACAGGCCGCTACTACGACCCGGTTGAGCCCCTGTTCTTTAATGACCTCTTTCATTTTGTCCTGGGTATCCTGGGCACAGGTAAAAAGGTTCTGGTCCACGTAGTCCACATAGGGGAGTGATGATGCATATTCAGCCACGCCGGGCACATCCACCACTCCCCCGATGTTGGTGCCGCAGTTGCATACAAAGACACCGATCCTGGGATCCTCTCCGGTGACATCTTTTTCTTCCGGGATCTCCTGGGTCCGGATCTCGGTCCCCCGTGCCTCGCTCAGGGCGGTTCCCGCGGCACAGGCCGCAGCACTTGCTTCAATCACAGATTGGGGGATGTCCTTTGGGCCCTGAAAAGCGCCGCTCACGTAAATTCCTTTTCTGGATGTGTTTACCGGCTGGAAGGTCTCGGTAAGACAAAACCCTTCCTCACCCAGACCGACTTGGAGCTTTTCGGCAAGTTCCATCACCTCTGGTGCGATCTCCATACCCACCGAAAGGATAACCATGTCAAAAGTTTCCTCAATGATTTCTCCCTTTTCAGCGGCATACCTTACCAGGAGGTCATCCGATCCTTCGATGGGGTTTATTGTGTGGATCCTGGACCGGGAAAAACGAACACCGTGTTTGTCCCGTGCGTTATTGTAATACCGTTCGAAATCCTTGCCGTACGTCCTCATATCCATAAAAAAGACAGCGCAGTCAAGATCGCCGCCGGCGTGTTCTTTGGCCACGACAGCCTCTTTTACGGCATACATACAGCAGACCGAAGAACAATAACTGTGGTCACACCGGTTAATGTCTCTCGATCCAACACATTGAAGCCAGGCGATTTTTTTTGGTTCTTTTTTGTCAGATGGCCTGACAAGGTGACCCATGGTGGGGCCCGATGCCGAGAGGATCCTCTCAAACTCCAATGATGTCATCACATTGGGAAGTTTTGCGTAGCTGTAATTTTCAAATCTTGAGGGTTCAAACGGACGAAAACCAGGTGCCAGAATGATAGAACCCACCTGCAGTTGAACGGTCTCGGGTTTTTGTGCGTGGGTTTCAAGGGTGACCGCTTCCGGACCACAGGCCTTCACACACTGGAAACACTCACAGCAGTATCCGCAGTTTAAGCAACGGTTGGCTTCCCGTTGACCGGTTTCCGCATCGTATCCCAATTCCACTTCCAAGAAACCTTCTCTGCGTTTTTCGTCGGGCAGCATCGGCATTTTGGCCCTGGGTGCCGTAGGTTCCCCTTGGGGGATTGGACGGTGGGTGGGGTGTTCGTTTGAAATGGGTTCCCGCCCTTCGGTCATATCTCGTCCATCCAGATATCGTACAATGGATTCAGCCGCCTCACGACCCGCTGCGACGGCGCCAATAGCAACCCACGGTCCGGTTTGCACATCACCACCTGCAAAGATCCCATCCCGGTTTGTGGCGTAGGTGACGGGGTCAGCTTCAATGGTCCCCCAGCGGGAAAAATCGAGCCCCATCACATCCTCCAGGGCCGAAAGATCAGGTCTCTGACCGATGGCCGGGATAAGTTGGTCGATTTTGATCTCGTACTCACTTCCGGGGACAGGGATCGGCCGTCTTCTCCCAGATGAATCCGCCTCTCCAAGCTCCATGCGAATGCATCTGAGCCCCACGATTTCCCCATCTTGCGTCAAGACCTCCTGGGGTGCTGACAGATAGGTGATGGTGACCCCTTCCTCCTCTGCGGCGCGGATTTCTTCTTCCCATGCCGGCATCTCCGTTCGTGTCCGCCGGTAAACAATCTGTACATCGCCCGCACCCAACCGGATCGCTGAACGGGCCACATCGATCGCCACATTGCCTCCCCCAATGATAGCAACCTTTTTTCCGACCTTGGCACGACCGGTGAGGTTTAGTTCTCGCAGAAAATCCACCCCCTGGCACACCCCTTTAGCGATCTCCCCCGGGATTCCCAAATCGATTCCCTTGTGGGCGCCCAAACCCAGATAGATTGCTTTATAATCCGCCTCAAAAAGATCTTCTACTGTCAAATCAGGTCCCAAGGGCGTATTGGTTTTTATCTCCACTCCCAGATTGGTTATGAGTTCGATTTCCTGGTCGAGAACCTCCCGGGGAAGGCGATGGTCGGGGATACCCACCCGCAACATGCCACCGGTCTTTGGCAGGGCCTCAAAAATTGTGGACATGATTCCTCTGCGCGCCAGGTGATACGCGGCAGAGAGACCGGCCGGACCGGAACCGATGATGGCCACTTTTTCTTTTCTCAGGGGCTGGCATTTTATTTCAACCTGTCTTGGATCAAACTGATCCGCCGCCAGCCGCTTCAAATCCCTGATCGCCACTGCCTCATCCACGTCGCACCGCCGGCAGGCGTTTTCGCACCCATGAGGACAAATCCTCCCGAGTACTCCGGGCAGGGGGAGCTCTTCCATGATAATTTCCAGGGCTTCTTTATATTTGCCCTGTTCGACCATCTGCACATATCCCTGAACATTAAGGCCTGCCGGGCAGGCAAGGCCACAGGGGGCCTTATCAGTCTTCTGAATCGCAAAGGCGCCTGGTATTGCTTGGGCGTATTTCTTGTAAGTGGCCCTTCTTTGGCTCAACCCCTGATCGTATTCATTTGGCAGGGATACCGGGCATACCTCCTGACAATCGGCGCATGCCGTACATTTTGATTCGTCGATATAGCGTGGGGTCTTATTAATGGTGACCTTGAAGTTACCAGGGGGGCCTTCTACTTGTTCTACTTGGGCACAGGTGATCAGTTCGATGTTTAGATGCCGGCCGACCTCGACCAGTTTTGGTGAGATAATTCACATGGCACAGTCATTGGTGGGGAATGTCTTATCCAATTCAGACATGATGCCACCACTCGCTGATGACTTCTCAAGAAGATAGACATAATAGCCCGAGTTGGCGAGATCGAGGGCAGATTGCATGCCTGCGATGCCCCCGCCAACAACCATGGCTGAACCTGACATATTCCTGGACTGACTGCCTGACATTATATGCTTCCCTTCCCTTTAGAGTTTTGCCGCATCCAATACCCGAGAAAGCTTATCCTCCCAACCCACAGTCGATATCAATACACCGGCCATCCCCATTTCTTTTATTTGGCGTATGGACTCTGCTGCGATGCCGATGCATTCCTCAACCTTATCCGGTGCTTTCTGGATTCTCCTGATCATCTCAGACGGGATCGATATCCCTTTGATATTGCGGTCAATATAACGTGCCATTCCAGCTGATTTTAATAAAAGCACGGTGGGGATCACCGCAACATTGTCCATACCAAGCCGTTTTATGAACTGCTGAAAACGGCGAATATCAAAGACCGGGTTGGTGATCAGGTATTCGACACCGAAATCCATCATATTTTTTATATTTTCAAT
>JAUVRS010000218.1 GCA_030597505.1 Desulfobacteraceae bacterium | reverse complement strand
GGATGACCTCATCCAGCTCCTTTACAAACCCCGGAACCGTTTTCTCAAGGTCCCGTATCCCATTTTCCACCGCATCCGAAGGATCGCTGGGTGTGGTAAGACACTTGTTTATGCGTATCTCGCCTGTCCGGTCATCCAGAAGGACAAAATCGGTAAATGTTCCGCCGATGTCACACCCCAGGCGATAATATCTTTCAGACATGCATCCCTCCTGAACCTGCGCTTGAGAAATACTCCTTCCGTTTTACATGCTGCAAAATATTTCAATTGCAACGGCTGTCAAAAACCTTACCAATTCCAATTGCTGTTTTCAACATCGAAAGATCTATCCCAGATAGCTTCTGGGACCTTGAGACATACTACTGGGTCATCTCCACGTGATATCCCCGGAGGAAAATAGCGTCAGATTTATAACATCTCCTGTTCAAAGCTTGATGTAATCAAATAATTGCGTTATCCTTTTCCACCAAAAAGACTTGGTTCAAATGGATCAAAACATAAACCGCTTCCCCAGAAAAATGACAAAGGGTCTTAAAAAAGAAGCTCGAGGGTTAGATCTTTGGCAACTCAACGCTTCAGCGCGATGAATGCATCCTCACCAATGGAAGAAGCCAGTGGTCGTTGGGCAGTATTCTGTGATCAGTGACATATGATCAATTCAGATTTGCTACGAACCTTTGAACACTGAACCCCTGAACCATTGCGTTGATTTAATAGCGACGATTGAAAGTGCCTTTGTTTTGTGGTGAAACAGGAGAGAAACTTATATGGCGGATAATAATAAGATATCACCCACACAGGGTATGGACGAGAAGAGATACTTTCTGGACAAGAGAAAGCTTGGTGAATTGTTGGTAGAAATCGGCGCTCTTTCCCAAAACGACCTTCAAAAGGCCCTGGGAGTACAGAAAGGCACGGGCAAAAGATTGGGTTTAGTGTTGAGTGAAATGCAGCTTATTTCGGAATATGAGATTGCCTTTGCCCTTGCTATGCAGGTAAAGATCCCTTTTATCGATCTTGAAGATCATCCCATTGACGCTGATGTGATCAAGTTCATCCCAAAGGAGACCTGCAAAAAACTTCTCTGCATCCCCATTCACAAGAAAGATGGTGGTCTTCATGTCTCCATGGCTGATCCGTTTGATCTAAATATCATAAAGGAAATCACCTTTATAACCGGTCTAAAAATTTACCCCGCCATCTCTACGGCTACCCAGATCCTTGATCGAATAGAGAAACACTATCATTTGGAAAAAACAGTCAGTGATGTTGCACAAGAGCTGGCAAGGGACGAGCTCTTGGAGTTCTTCCCTGAAACAGAGGAAATCTCACCGGAAGATGAGTTTGACGAACTCGGGGATTCTCCGCTTGTCAAAATGGTTGACCTGATCATAAAAAACGCCATCAAAAAAGGGGCCAGTGACATCCATATTGAGGCGCAGGAAAAGCAGGTCAGGGTGAGAAATCGAATTGACGGCTGTCTACAAGACACCCTAAGTCTTCCAAAATCGGCCCTTCCCATCATCATTTCGCGCATAAAGGTCCTGGGTAGCATGGATATTGCCGAAAAACGGCTTCCACAGGATGGCAGGATCAAGGTCAAGGCCAAGGGGTTCTCGGCTGATTTGCGCATCTCGACCCTTCCCACCTATTACGGGGAAAAGGCCGTGATTCGAATCCTGAATAAAACAGGCACCTTTCTCACCATGGATAAGCTTGGCTTTGACCCAGAAAATCTATCGACTCTGCGAAAGTTTATCAATCGGCCCCAGGGGATGATTTTGATCACAGGCCCAACCGGGAGCGGAAAGACATCGACCCTTTATGCCTGTGTGCACGAAATAAGGAGCGATGATATCAATCTTATAACCGTAGAAGATCCCGTGGAGTATGAACTCGCCGGTATTAACCAGGTCCAGATAAACGAAAAAGCGGGCCTGACCTTCCCTTTTATCCTTCGCGCCATCCTGAGACAAGACCCGGATATTATCATGATCGGTGAGATCAGGGACCTTGAGACGGCCGAGATTGCCGTCCAGGCCTCCCTGACGGGTCATCTGGTTCTCTCCACCCTTCACACAAACGACGCGCCTTCGGCCATTACCCGACTGCTGGATATCGGAATCCCTCCCTATATGATAACCTCAACCGTGGTGGGTGTGGTTGCCCAGAGACTGCTCCGCAAGATCTGCCCGGATTGTAAAGAGTCATATACCCCAAACCCGGAAATGCTTTCGCTTCTCAATGTGAGTCACCAAAACGCCCCTTCAGAATTCTTTAGGGGAACGGGTTGTGCCCAATGCAACAACACGGGATTTAAGGGACGTACTGTTATCGAAGAGATCATGACCATGGGACACAAGGTCAGGGAGCTGGTCCTTTCCGGGGCCGGCACCGACAGCGTCCGGGAAGCCGCCATCGCAAACGGCATGACTACCCTGGCCTACAACGGTCTTGAAAAGATTCGGTCGGGTGTAACCACAATCGAGGAAGCCCTCAAACAAGCCTACCAGGCAGAGGAATAAATTATTGTCTGCCCTCGCTGTGACAAGGGGCTGAATTTGGATACCAACGGCGATAACACATACGGGTCAAGAAGGCTGGCAGAAAAGGCCATGATCAAGGTGTATCTTCGAAACATCCTGCTTTTATGTTTGTTCATACTGCTCGCCCAATCACCTGTTTCGGGTAAGATGTATCGTTGGATTGACCAAAAGGGACAAATACATTTCTCTGACAGCCCGCCCGCCAGCGAAAACGTCAAGAAACTTGAAGAATATGAAACCGTTGAGGATAAGCTTGAAAAGAAAAAAAAGAAAGTGGCGGCAGAAAAGAAATGGGACTCAAGACTGATAGCCATGTTTAAAGATTGGTATTCGACTCAAACAATTATTGATTTTGTGTTTCTATTTATTGTTCTGGTAATGATAGTGATGCTTATCAGACGGTGGCGGGCAAAAAAACGGACCTGAAGGGGGAGGGGGGGTTATCGTTTACGCAGATAGTAGTCTTGCATCTCGTTTAACCGGTCAATATAGTCGGTTTGGAATTCAAATTTCGGATAGTAGCTGATCTCGTTTTTCAACGGCTCGATAAAGGGAACCAAATCGATGCCATAGTCGTTCCTGCCTGCCCTGTCGGCCTCATGGACAATTAACAGGCTATAGTAGGTAACGAGCAACCTCACCCGCTCTAATCGCCTGAACAAATAGGCCCTCCCGCCGATCGTATTTAGAAAATACCCTGCATACTGATAGAGGGCCTTGTTTGAGGGTCTGAGGTCCCGGGGGTCCGGACAACGGCTGCCCAGGGTAAACCACCTGTAAAACATATTCAGATTAAACTCTATGGAATCCTGCTCATTTGCGACCACGTCCTTTATCAGGCGGAGGTCTTTTCGTTCCAGAATGCGAAAAAGATAGTACACATTCTCTACGATGATTCTGGGATCTATTCCCTCCCCTGCAGGAATTGGGGGCTTGGCAGAGAGCTTTTTTATGATTTTTTTAAAACGGGTGTAACCATCTTTGCCGTCATTAAGGTGTTTTACATACCGCTTCTCATCCAGATAAGAAAAAAAATTAGAGGTACTCTCTTCTATCTGAGTACAATATAATTCCGTATAGGTTCCATCAGGGTTGGTCTCTGCCTTGAATAGACCGGCCAATGTCTGTTTTTTTGCCTCAGGGGGCGCTTGTGTCCCTTCTGAAGGGGCCGATTCCTCCACCTTTGTGACCTGTCTGGTCACAACTACTTCTTCGGGTTCTCGGCTAAGATCAAAAAACATAAAATAGCCCAACCCGGCCAAGACCGCAGCGACCAACGTCAGCACAAGGATGAGTGTTCGTTTTTGCATCATTTGTCCCTTTGGGGTAAATTCCCTATTTCGGGTCCTAACGCAAAGCGGGTTTTGGGTCAAGCACTATTTAATCTGATTCTATTTAGTGTCCATCCAGAAATGAGATAGTTTTCGCAAGGTCAAGAAAGATGAGGATTTTAACCACAGGAATACGTTGAAGTATTTCGAGGATTAAAATCCGAATCTGACGCAGAGATTGCGGAAAATAGCCATTTATGGATGGGCACTATTTAACCTGATACTTCTTTTGGCCTTCAAGGTACAGGTCGTTGCCCCAGGTATCATTGACCACGATCACGGGCAACCTTTCCACCTTCAATTCCCGGATCGCTTCAGGCCCAAGTTCTTCGTACGCTACCACCCGCACCTCTCGGATCGCCTTTGCCATGAGAGCCCCGGCTCCCCCCACGCCCGCCATGTAAACGGCCTTATGTTTCACGATGGCATCTTTGACCTCATCGGAGCGTTTGCCTTTCCCTATCATCCCCCTGAGTCCCAGCTTGAGAAGAGCGGGTGTGTAGGGATCCATACGGTAACTTGTGGTGGGACCGGCCGCGCCGATCACCCGGCCGGGTGGGGCCGGCGATGGGCCCACATAATAGATAATCTGGTCTTTGATGGGGATGGGAAGCTCTTTTCCTTGTTTGATCAAGTCCACCAGTCTACTGTGGGCAGCATCCCTGGCGGTGTAAATAACCCCGCTGATGGTAACACGATCACCGGACTTCAGGGGCGCTATATCTTCCAAAGACAGGGGTGTTTCAAGATGAAACACATCATCCATGATTTTCTCCTTTACAGAACGACCTCCAGATGGCGGCTTGCATGGCATTGGATATTTACGGCCAGAGGTAGGCTCGCAATGTGGCACGGCATCATCAGAATATGAACGGCAAAAGAGGTCACACGACCGCCAAGACCCTGGGGTCCGATTCCGCTCTTGTTGATCTCGGTCAGCAGCTCCTTTTCCTTTTCAGCCAAGTCAGGATCCTGATTTTTGCTCCCCAGGGGTCGAAGCAAGGCCTTCTTGGCCATAAGAGCGGGTTGTTCAAAGTTACCGCCTAGCCCCACGCCCAGCATGGTGGGCGGGCAGGGATTGGGTCCGGCGTCTGGCACGGTCTTGACCACCTTTTCTTTTATCCCGGCCCACCCCGCCGAGGGCGGCAG
>JAUVRS010000270.1 GCA_030597505.1 Desulfobacteraceae bacterium | reverse complement strand
GAGGCCAAAGCATTTCTCGCCGAGACAGGGTTTGACCCGGTTTACGGTGCAAGGCCCCTCAAAAGGGCCATCCAGCATTTCATTCAGGATTCGCTGGCTGTAAAAATCCTGGAGGGTTCAATCAAAGACGGGGATCATTTAAAGGTGGATGTGAAGGATGGTCAAATGGTTTTTGAATTGTTAAACTGATCCGGGGAATTTATTTTTTCCCTCAATTTTGGGGAACACCTAAAGGTCACTGTTCGTCTTGATCTGAGGATCATACTCTCACCCGTCTGGGGATTCCTCCCCTTTCTGGCCCATTTGAACTTGACCCGGAACTTGCCAAAGCCCTGGATGTTCACGTCCTTTCCTTTGGCAAGGCTTCCCTTTATCTTCTCCAACAAGGTGTCAACGATTTCCGTCGTCCGACTGCGGCCCAAAAAAACGCGATCCAGCTCCGGAAACAGAAATTGTTGGGCCCCCTCGTGTTGCCTCTTAAAGCACACCTCCTCCATCACTTTTTTTACAATGTCTGCCTTGGTCAGTGTCATGCCCCTTCTCCTATGTCCTAAAGTGCATGTCATGAAGCTGCCGAAAACGTCCATTCAAAGACAACAATTCTTCGCGGGTACCCGACTCCACTATTCTCCCCCCTTCCAGCACGAAGATACGGCTCGCTCTCACAATGGTGCTTAGACGATGGGCGACAATCAGGATCGTCAGGCTTCCCCGTAGCCGTTCAATGGCCCCCTGAACGAGTCTCTCGCTTTCGGCATCCAGAGCAGAGGCGGCTTCATCCAGAATCAGGACCGAAGGTTTGATCAAAATGGCCCTGGCAATGGCTATTCGTTGTCGTTGCCCACCTGAGAGCAATGATCCCTGATCTCCCACGACCGTATCGTAACCATGGGGTTGGGCCAGGATAAAATCATGGGCGTAGGCAGCCTTTGCCGCTTCTTTTATTGCATCAATCCCAACCTCCGGGTTGCCGTAACTGATGTTGTTGGCGATGGTGTCATGGAACATGAGGGTATCCTGATTAACGATCCCTATCTGCTTGCGGAGGGATTCAAAGGTAACATTCCGGATATCGATTCCATCTACAGTGATGCCACCCTTTGCCACATCATAAAACCTTGGGATCAGATCCAGAAGGGTGCTTTTGCCCGCACCGGTGGACCCCACAAAGGCAACCATATCGCCCGCATCCACCTTAAAGGATATGTCTTTGAGGATCCATTGGTCAGGCGAATAGCGAAAACTGACCCCATCAAACTCGATAGATTTATTATGCACAGGGAGGCTTACCGCATCGGGACGTTCCTGGATCTCCGGCACGGTTCTTATAATCCCGAAGACTCTTTCCGTAGCGCCCTGAAGGGTCTTGAGATTATTATTCACCATTGCCAGTCTTTTTATCGGACTGTAGGCCCGTGAAAAAGCATACATCATTGACATTAGTTCGCCCAATGTGTGGTGAAAATAGGTCTTGCCCAGGATCAAAACCGCGGGGAGGACCAAGAATACCACTGAATCCATCATGGGACCAAGTCCCAGATGCCAGCGGTTCCAGTGCATTATTCTTTTGTAAAGAAGATTTGCCAGATCCCGAAACTTTTCCACCTCTCCCTTGCCTCTAAAAAATCCATGTACCAGCCTGAGACACAGGAGAGTTTCCTGGTAGATAGAGGTAACCTCCGCGGTTGCGTCCTGGATCCTTCCGGCATGTTTTTTCACCTTTCTCCCAAAGAGACGGGACAGCCCAAGGATCGGTGGGACCACAAAGAAGACCAGCAGAGCCAATTTATAGTTCATAAACAGGACGTAGACGATGAAAACCACGGCCGTCAGCGGATACTCCACAAGGCCAATGAGCACATTTGAAATAAGGTTCTGCATCACGGTGAGATCTGCCGTGGATCTGGCGACCAGTTCCCCTGATTTTTTCTTGTGATAGAACCCTAATGGAAGAGAAACGAACTTCTTGAAAAGGTCTATTCTCACGGATCTCACGGCCCGGTTGGCAAACGCGGCCGCAGAAAGACCGCCGAGATAGATGGTGACCGATTTGATCACAATCGACACAAAAGCCACGAGGGTGAGGATGCCCAGGAGTCTGTTTGGGGAAATATCGTCCACCAAAACATGCTCGGTCCGATGCCACGAAAACCATGATCCTGAATCAAAACTGATCCAGGGGATCTTCCAGGCCACTGGATCTGATCCGGTCTTCATCCCTTCATCGACAAAGGGCTGGAGAAGATAGGCAGGGACCACCACAAAAAGAGATGATACGGCCGTGAGCACCAGAGAACACACCACCAGTTTGCGATGGCGTTTTACATAGGACGCAATTTCTTTGCCTAAGATAAAATCTAGCATGAGAATTTATTTGAATGCCGCGTGGTGGGGGGCGGAGCGCCAGACCCGGGCATATTTGCCCTTGCCCAACCCAAAACACAGAACCCGAAATCTAAATCGCCCCTATGAGCCTCGAGATGACGATCCGCTGCACCTCTGACGTGCCTTCCCCAATCTCCAGAAGTTTCTGGTCCCTGTAAAACCTTTCAACATCGTACTCCTTCATGAGCCCGTACCCCCCATGGAGCTGAACCGCATGATTTGCACATCTGTACATGACCTCTGAACAGTGGAGTTTGGCCATGGCCGCTTCTTTTGAAAATGGTTTATCGTTATCTCTCAACCAGCAGGCCTTGTAAAGGAGAAGGCGTGCACACTCGATCTCAAGGGCCATGTCAGCCAGCTTAAATGCGTTCACCTGAAAATTGGAAATGGGTTTTCCAAACTGCACCCTTTCCTTACCGTACTTCAGGGCCAGTTCAAAACAGCCCTGGGCGCCACCGAGCCCCATGGCCCCTACGGACAGACGCCCCCCATCAAGGGTCTGCATCATCTGGTAGAAACCACTTCCCCTTGGACCCAGGAGATTCTTCCCAGGTACCCGGCAATCGTCAAAATAGAGTTCGCTGGTATTGGAGGCCCGCCACATCATCTTGCCATGCATCTCCCGTGCTTCATACCCGGGGGCGCTATCTTCAACCAGTATACAAGAAAGCTCGGCCCGCCCGTCTTCACGTGTGCCTGTACGGCAAAGGGCCGTCACTCCTGCAGAAATTTCAGTGGAGGCGTTGGTGATAAATATTTTGCTTCCGTTTATGATCCATTCATCCCCTTCAAATAGAGCGGTTGTCCTGGAATTTCCGGCATCTGAACCCGCGTTGGGCTCTGTCAGGCCAAAGCCCCAAAGTGTCTCCCCCCTGCAAAGCCCGGGGAGATATGTCTCCTTTTGTTCATCATTTCCAAAATAATAGATGGGGCCGATCCCAAGAGAATTGGCTGCCGCAACCGTGGCGGCATGTGAGCCGTCTACCCTCGCGATCTCCTCTGTGGCGATAATGTAGGACATATAGTCCATACCCTGACCGCCATATCTCTCTGAGACAAACATCCCGAAAAGACCCAATTCGGCCATCTTCCGCATGGTGTCGAGCGAAAAGACTTCCTTTTCATCAAGCTCCCTCGCAACCGGTCCTATCTCCTTTTCAGCAAAATCACGAACTGAATTACGGAGGATTTCCTGCTCCATAGAAAGACTAAAATCCATAGCTTCTCCCGGGACTTAGGGCCTGCGCGATAGTGGCAAATGATCAGAGGTCATCTTTTCCTTATGACCCCTGCCATTTTTGTTTATCAACGGTTTATTTTATAGGCACGAGGCTCAAAATTGTCAATTACAAAAGCCCCATTTACACCACTTTGGACATCTCCCGTGTCCCGAAAGCGACCTTCCCGTGAATTTTTTATACGGTTAACTCCCCAGGGCCAATACAAAAAAAGAGGTTGAAAATTCAACCCCTTATTTTTATTCTCTTTACCGCGATAACACCCCTCTATTCAAGCCACCGCTCCCGCCACATCTCCCACATCAAGAGCGTCCAGAGGCGATACTGGTGGTTGATTTCTCCGGAGAGATGTTCTTTTATCTTTTCTTGAACCAAGTTAGGCTCAAACAATCCCTCTTCTTTTAGCCTTTTTGCAGAAAGATAATCCAAGAGCATTT
>JAUVRS010000121.1 GCA_030597505.1 Desulfobacteraceae bacterium | reverse complement strand
CCACGCCCCAAATACCTTAACCAATCTGCCCAGGACAGGCGGGACAGCCAAACGTAATAGGGACAATCATCTTAGGGGCTGTTCCGGGCAGGATTGTAAACCTCACCGCCGTGATGCGAGTATCTTCCGGCTTTTGCGCCTCTTAAAAGAGATGTCTGTATGTTCCGCCACTATGAACTAAATCCGCTACTTATTGAGCTATTGCGTCCTTCCTTACCATCCCAGACCCGACTCCCGCTCGATCTTTCTTTTCAGTGCGGTATCCAGACCCGTTTTTGTCCCATAGATGATTATTCGGTTTTTTGCCCGGGTTATGCCTGTGTAGACAACCTCCCGCGTCAACAATTTGTGGGTTTCATCTTCGGGCAACACAAGCAGCACATCATCAAATTCCGATCCTTGGCTTTTGTGAACAGTCATTGAAAACGCAAGTTCCCACGGGGGCAACAGATCCATGGGAAAACTGATGTAAGACCCAAAGCGTGGAAAAAACGATCTGTATGTCCCTGTTTTGTCTCTGACAACAACACCCACGTCCCCGTTAAAAAGCTCCTTTGAATAGTCATTTGTCGTGACCATAATTACAGCACCGGTGAAGAATTTTTTTTCGCTCAACGCCGTGGATTCAAATTGCAAACCCAGGTCTTGTGCAATCTGCCGGTTTATCCCCACACACCCGTAAGATCCATTACGCACCAGGGAAAGTATCCGGGCCCCCGCCACCCTTTCAAAGAGTTGTCCGAGGATCTCATTTCCTGAATCAGAACCCGCAAGTTCGTTTGCCTCCACATTACCGGCAGCAAAAATCAGATCTTGAAAGCTCCTGTTATGGCGGTTTATTGGACTCAGGTAATGATGTTTTACCCAGAGCCGAATATGCGATTTCCAATTCTTCACCCCTTCATTTTGCACAAACCCCCATTTGTCATGTTCCATTTGAATGGCACAATCAAAAGGCACGGGTAAATATCCCGGAGACTCTCCGTTATTGATTTGTTTCGCCAGTTTTAGAAGTCTCTTCCCCGAACGGTACACTTTTCTGAGCAGGACCAACCGCCCTTTGAATCTCTTGGCCCTGGTCCCATCCGGAATCATTTCCGCAAAAACAGCCCCCGCTTCCACAGAGGGCAACTGATCCTTGTCTCCCAGAAAAATAAGTCTTGTTCTCGCAGGGTCTATTGCCTTCAAGAATCTCCCCATCATCACAACATCGACCATTGAGACCTCGTCAAGAATGATAACGGCTGCGGGAAGAGGGTTTGTCTCGCAATGGTAGAAATCATGACTGCGACGTCGGTATCCGAGGATCTTGTGAAGCGTGCTGCCTTTAAGATTCAGGAGTTCCCGGTCCTCGTCCGAAGGCTCTTTGATGGTGTTGATATTTGATTGAACAGCCTCCGTCATTCGTTGTGCCGCCCTGCCAGTCGGGGCACCCAAAAGAATCTCTTCTGGCCGCACGCCTGCCCTTTGGAGACAACGAAGGATGTTAACCATCAGCGAGGTCTTCCCTGTCCCCGGTCCGCCGGAAATAATGGAGAATTGAGACCTAAGCGAAAGCCTTATGGCATCAAGCTGGTCTTTATCCGCCTCGATTGGCTTGCGGTTTTTTAAAACCCGAATGGTGAGCTCCGGTGAATAAATTTCCCGGATAAAGGTTTCGATTGCGCTTTCGGATATCTTTTTAGATGCCTTCGCCTGCAACAGGGTTTCCATCCCGAGCTTCAGTGAGTTCTCGTGGACAAAAAATTTCTGAAAATAAAGACGTTTTTGTCCCCGGGTTTTGGAGAGAACCAACGGCAAGTATCCGTCCCTGTCTTTTGTGACAAGTGTCTTGTATTTATCCCTTGCAAGTCCCGATAAAAACCCTTTTGCTATTTTCTCTGCCATCTCATCTTTGAGAAAGGTCCGCAACCTGGCGGACAATTTCTGCTCATCGAGATCCAGACAGAGGCTTCCTTCCTGCAAAACTCCGAACATGGCTATCAAGACCCCGAGAAATGACGCATCATCCTGATATCCGCCGAATTCGGTCAGATCGCGAATCGTTATGTAATCCAGAAGCGGGAGTTCCAGTTTTTGGGAAGCGGCATAAACAGCTCTTTTGTCCTTTCCTGCCTCTACCCCGAGGATTTCAAGATCCAGAAATTTTTCTGTGAATTTTATTTGTTCTGTGTCCATTTCTGACATCTCACTTGGACTTCCGGTTAGACTCCGGTCTCAAGTTAGGGCTTGCGTCAAACATATTGAGAGGCCTCAACCTGTTTTTTGAGAAACGATTATCCCTTTAACTTCCGCTTCAAGTTGACTCAAAGATCCCAGCTTATCAGGGGAAACATAGTAAACCCCATGGCCCTTGCCAATCCCCATTCCTCGCAGATAGAAATAAAAAATCCCCCCAAAATTTTTGTCCGGATCAAATTGATCGGCCATTGTCTGTTTCAGCCAGCGCACGACCGCTATGGCATACAGTTTGTATTGAAGATGGTAATGCGCGTGGTCCATGTTCTTCTCCATGGACTCGGTGTCATAACCGGTCTCGAGATAGTTAGATTTCCAGTCTGCTATGTAGAATTTTTGCCCTTTTCTAAACACCAGATCCACAAAGCCTCTGATAAATCCGTCGTGGGTCTCACAGTCCGGAAAAGAATAATAAAATTCGACTTCATGGAGACGATCTTCCTTAGGCAGATGCGCGAGGGAAAATCCATCGCCAACAGCGGTGATGGGGGTGGTCAGGGTATTATGGATAACGGTAAAGATGTACTCTTTCCATCGTTCATTGATTCCATGCACTTCCATCTGCTTCAAGATCATCTCTCTTGTGTTTGGATCGTCCATTAAAGCTCCGATGGTTTTACGCCCCGGGGCACGCTTTTTCAAAACAAGGCCATAATCAATATGCTCCAGGATATCATGAAACATTAACCCCACATCAATCCCCCCGGGCATGTCGCCGGGTTCATTTTCCGGTGATTCAAACGTCATGTCTTCAGAACCAAAACTTTCGTCATCTTCCTTCCCTTTCTGTTTTTCTGTCTGAAAAGAGCTCTCCTGTTCATCGGTTAGATGGGGGCGGGTCATTTTCCGATGCAACCCTGAAAAAGATTCCAGCCGGATTTTTCTGAGTTGATAGCTCTCTTGAGCAGGGAACAGTTCAAATTCATCCCCTGCGGGGATCGTGGGTTGTGGTTGAGGCTTTCCCAATTCGGTTTTGTTTAATAAAACACCGGAATGATGATCCGCCGCCAGAAAAAGGACGTTCTTATCACTTTTTTTTGCGGGAAAGGCCGCCGTCAAAGCAGGCGAAACAAGCGTGCACACCGGGCCCAGCCAAGGAGCCTGTTTACCATAAACATAGAAAGGGAGATAAAGTTTGAACTGAGCCCTTGTAGATGCCACATAAAAGAGGCGTTTGTTTTCGTCCACAATCTCATCTTTATGTTTTTTGGAACCGGTCATTTTCGTCAAATCTACTATCCTGACAGCCTTTGAAAATGATCCGTTTTTTTTGACCTCGTGATAGGTATGGTACGGTTCTTTGTAAGATCCCGGCTGGGTCAACCCGCCCGCAAGAAAGACAACCGGAAACTCAAGCCCTTTGCTCACGTGTATGGTCATGATCTGAACCTTTTGGGCCTCGGTTTCAATCTGGTGGATCCCCGTGTCTTCATCCGGGTTTAAAGCCTCCTTTCGATAGATGTCCAGTGTCGCAGACAGCCCCCTGAAATCCAGGTTTTTTCTATATGCCATTTCCGCCAGGTATTCAAAAATCTGTCTGTAATTGGTATATTTCCTGTCCCAGCCACCCTCTGCTGTCTCACGAAAAAGGAGACCTGATTCTTCCATCATCGATTGAAAAAGGGTGCTCCAATGCCGCGACAACGCATGGCCATTCCATGTGAGAAGCATCTCTTTTGCGGGGTGAAAGGGCGGCATCTCCTCATAGGTAAAGAGGCCCGGAAGATCAAACCCAAAAAAGGGCGTAAGCAGCGCTTTTTTGGTGGCCGAAGTGTTACCTGGGGCCAGGATGGCATGAAATACAAGGCTAATAGACTTGGCTTCATCTGAAAAAAACAGACCGGGTTTTTTATAAAAAGCATAGGGGATTCCGAGGCTTGTAAGTTCTTCCTCAATAAAAGATACGTCGGATTTGCTTCGAACCAATATACAAATATCCCCAAATCCGATCTCTCGATCCCCTCCCGCCTTTTCTGTTATTTTGATATGGGAGGAAATCAAGTGTTTAATCTCATGGGCGATAAAACCTGCCAACATCGCCTTTGCAGGTCCCGGGGATCGGGCTTTTGTGAGATCGATAATATTTAGGACCGGACGTCCTGAATTGTCTTCCTTCACTGCCCTCGGTCTCTCATCTTCCCCGGGAGAATCCGAGGTCTGATAGCCAATTTCAAACGGCCCTGTCAGATTTTGGGGCTTAAACCAGGGTTCGCTACAAAAAAGAGCGTTAAAAACCGTGATCATTTCAGGCACTGATCGCCAATTCGTGGACAAAGAGTACAGCCTGGCCTTGTCCTTCTTCACCAGCCGCGCCATCTCATTTTTTGCACTCAAATAAACATAAACGTCCCCACCGCGAAATGAATAGATGGCCTGTTTTGGATCACCGATCAGAAACAAGAGATTCCCAGGGCCGTCAGATCGATTATCGATAAATATTTTCTTGAATATCTTCCACTGAACAGCGTCCGTGTCCTGAAATTCATCAATAAACGCTGTCTTAAACCTACCCCGGAGATTTTCCAGCAAACGGGTGGAATTGTCACCATGCAGCGCCTTTTCAACACGGGCCAGCATGTCAAAATAGCTGATCCACCCGTGGTTTTGTTTTGTTCGCTTAAGGTCATCCTGAAGCCGATAAATTGTTCCGACGGCAAGCACGCATTGAAGGTCACGCAATCTCGCATTTATTTCTTCTAATTTCTGTTTGACAATCTCGATATTTGGACACACTTCCAGATTTGGCTTATCTTGATTCCATTTTTCCGGGATAAGACAATCAGTGCCTTTCCTGCCACTGGAACCTGTTTGCGTTATTCGTACCATCAGCGCAGAGAGGGCACGAATATCCGGATTGCCCTGTTCAGCCCTGGAGACATAATCCTCAATGGGAACGACCATTTTTTTATAAATACTGTTTCTTGCCCTTGAATTAAAATTCAGTTGAGTAAATCCGTGGGAAAATTTTCCATCTGACCCGAGCAGGGTCTTCAACTCTAAACACGTTGAGGCTATCTCGCGTTTGATCTCTTCAAACCCCCGCCCCTCGAGGTCAGGTAAAAGTTTGTCCCCGCCCTCTCTATGTATGAATTTTGCAAGACCTGTCAGGGTTTTTAAAAACGCATCTTTCTGTTTATTAAATTGTGAGACCTCAAGCACCTCCTGTAAATGTCCACGGTATATTTCCGGCCATGTCTTGCGCATTTGCTCCCTTAACAGTGTCTCAAAAAGAGGGGCATCATCGATCACTTCATTTTGGAAAGCCGTACTGTTTTCAAAGGCAAAATCTCTCAGAACGGTCTGGCAAAAACCATGGATGGTATAGATAGAGGCCTTGTCAAATGAATCCAGGGAATCTTTTAGTTTTTCTTGTGTTTTTTTGCTGTTGGTGGCATCTTTCAACTCCCCCTGAAGTTTTTCACGTATTCGGATCTTTAATTCAGAGGTGGCTTTTTCCGTAAAGGTGACCAGAAGGATATTTTCCAGTTCCACATCATCTCTTTCCTTCAAAAGCCTTATCACAAGGTTTTCGATGGTATAGGTCTTGCCGGTTCCGGCAGAGGCCTCGATCAGGGCGTGCCGCGTCAGGTCAATCCTGTTAACGTCATAAACAGATTCGTAGGGCATCTCTATTCCCCATCAAGAAACTCAAAAAAGACTCGAAACCGCCCCCTAACCTTGTCAAAGGCCGTATCGGGTAGACACGGATTCGCAAGTTTTATCAAATATGATGCGGTCTCTGCGTACGCCTCCTGGAGTTCTGTTTGGAATCTTGCCTTTTTGTCTTCAGAAATCTCATCATCTCTCAGTTTGTGCGGCGCGATGGATTGTGATGTCACTGCTTCAAACGGTAACCACTCCATTTTTTTCTGATTCAGATACTCTGAAACAAGTCTCGTAAGATATTCATTGGCTTCACTCTCTTTGATCCTGTAAGCCCAGATCTTGACGTCTTCTTTATAAACAATATGAAAAGTTATGTTTGAATCTCCGATCCTGCCACGGCCATCATTGCTTGAGAGACAAAACATCCAAAAAAGGAGCGGCTCAAGGATGTATTTGTCCGGAGGGGTCTTTTTTCCCGGAGATTTTCCAGAACCTGTCAACACCAACATGTTCCAGTCACCGCCTGTCCCTTTCCAGATCCATGGCCGCTGCCCGTGGAGTTCCACTTTTGTCTCAATTTCTTCCCCAAGGCTGTCGCTGTCTTTTACTGTCAGTCTCACTGGTTTAAAACGCTCAACAGAAAGTGTGTTGATAGAAGGGATGTATTCATCGGTTTGTTCACCCACAAAAAACACTCGGTATAATTTTTCTCCGGATGCCAATTTTTCCAAAATCGGGGTCAGGGTTTGGGCTCTTATCAAAACATCATCTTTCAAGGCATTTTTATCCAATTCGCCAAATCCCCCCTCGGGAGTATAGCTGTTTCGGGAAAATTTTTTATAAACACGCTCGTAGATTTTCTCCCCCATTTGTTGACCGGGTTTTGACCCTTCCGATGAGAGATAAATATCCAGCCACAGCTTGAGCGGTTCCATTTTCAGATTGTAATCAACCGGAAATTCTGAATAAAAAGGTTCGTCTTCCTTTAAGGTAATTTCCTCGATGGTTTTTTCTTCGTCGTACACTTTCAAATGATGTTTGAGGCCTTGTGATACGGGATCTTCAAGGAATTTCGTTAACTCTTTCAGGGTGATCTTTTCGATAATCCTTTTGTCCCTCTTGGGATCTGGGGATGCCACAGCAAAATCCGGAAAAAATCTTCGGAGCTTGATATCCGTTTTCTTCGGAGTCTTCAAATGTATCTGTTCCCACAACCCATTCTCCCGATAATAGGCCACCCGGTCAGCCAGGGAGTAGTTGACCATGACGTCAGAAGCTTCATTGACGGCGTCTTCTTCAAGGTATTTTTCGCTGCTGCCCTTTAGGGGAATGTCAACGATCTTAAATGGCTGTTCCTGCAAAAGGATTCTCTTTTCCACATATCTGAGCAACTGGTTCACCACCGAACAGGGCTGCATGACACGGTCCTTTTGGAGGTCTCTTGATATATAGCTGATATAAAACTTTTTCCGTACAGCCAAAATCATTTCAAGAAAAAGATAACAGTTACGTTCTGGCAAACT
>JAUVRS010000279.1 GCA_030597505.1 Desulfobacteraceae bacterium | reverse complement strand
TGGCTGTTATGCTGTAGACCCGTGGTTTTGCGTCCCCATTTTTCAATGGGTTTGCCCTTTCAAACTGCTTTTGGTTTAACAAAAACTCCCTTTTGCAGGAGCGGGGCAGAAAAATTCCGTCAGGAAAACTGACTTTGTTTCCAACGTAGCAGTCGGACATTCTATATCATGGGTAGGTATTTTTGTCAACCAATTTATTATAATTTAATAAAAAAGGTTATAATTTAGTAACTATTTAGGTTGCCGGGTTCACGGTTGGTTGCTTTCCGCACCTCATATTTCTTGGGATAGTTGATGAATCCGTGAGCGCCTACTCCCTAATTTAAATTAAAGGAAAAAGACGTGTCTGTTTTCTCACACGCGCTAAAAACTCGTTTGAGAGAAAAAAAGGGTCATATTATCTTGCAGGAACAGAAATTCCTTTACAAAGGTTGTCGGGAGGGATTAAATTCCCGCAAATCATTTTTGTAGGCGTGCACGGGTTCAAAGGTTCAGGGGTTCAAGGTTTCATCCTTGTTCTCTGGTTGCATTTGGGATGCGTATTTGCGAGAAAAGCATCAACTTCGTCAGGCCTAATCCAAAATTTGGAGCCAAATTGGCACTTACTTGGGAAAATGAGGATTCTTAACGAGGACTTTGGGTCTTCAATCCCTTCTTTGTCCTTAACCCTGAACGTTGAACCACTGGCCCAGACCGATCATCGGCACTATGTATGCGAAAAGTATAGTCAAAGCCTAGTCAGCACAACTTTTGAATTATGCCACGAGTCGGACCAGGGCGGGCCTGAACCTGTTAACAGTTACTCGTTTCTTGGGAGGTTTTTTTGGGAATTTTATCATTTAGAAAGAAAAACGCAAAAAAAGGCGTTTTCCGTGAATATGCGGAAGCGGCCGTCATTGCAATATTGCTTGCCCTTTTTATAAGGACCTTTGTGGTTCAGGCATTTAAGATCCCTTCCGGATCCATGGAGCCGACGCTTCTGGTAGGAGACCACATCCTGGTTAACAAGTTTCTTTATGGTGTCAAAATCCCGTTTATAAATGCGACCTTGATTCCCATAAGCGAACCGGAAAGAGGCGATGTCATTGTATTTATCTATCCCGTAGACGAGAGCAAGGATTTTATAAAACGGGTTATCGGTCTCCCGGGTGACACGCTAAAGATCGTCGGGGAAAAGATCATTATAAACGGGAAGAAGTATAAAGATGAAAAAGGGTTTTACTCAAAACAGGGGGGAGGCTCCGGTCGTGAACCGGAGAAGGCCGTTTTTGGCCCGATTACCGTCCCCGAGGACCATCTTTTCGTCATGGGGGATAATCGCAATCACAGCTATGACAGTAGGTTCTGGGGTTTTGTTCCCGTAAGTTCGGTTAAAGGAAAGGCCTTTATCATTTATTGGTCATGGCCGCACTGGGAAAGATTTCTGGACATCGTCAGGTGATTGAATATTGCATATTGAAGATGGTAACTGCTCAGGTAGATAGGCTGTAGACATTTAGGCTGCAGGAAAGAAGTATGTGTGAGCATACAAAGCGCAGGACGTTTGAATTGGCTGACGAAATCGTGGAGACGGAGAAGGTTTTGGGCGCCCTGCTTCGATCAATGCCCAAAAACTAATAGCCTTTAGCCTACAGCCTAAACAACCTGAATAGTTACTTTTTCCCCTGACTTTCAATCCTCAATGCCCCCCATAAATCCTTATCCATAAGAGGTTGACAAGATTCAATGATTTGCTTAAATTTTGATTGACCGAAACCCGAGAACCCCCGGCTTAAGACCCTGAGAGGGCGCAAGCCTCCCGGGTCGGTGGCCGCCGGTTAAACGCAACGTTTAATCTAAAATAGAAATCCTGGTCTTCAGGGCCGGGATCTTTACTGACTGCAAAGATTTGCAGGAAAGGATAAATCATGAAAAACAGCAATATGAAAACCATAGAAGGAAATGAAGCCGCGGCCCATGTGGCTTATGCCATGAGTGATGTGGCCGCTATTTACCCGATCACCCCTTCAAGCAGCATGGGCGAGTACTGCGATGAGTGGGCAGCCTATGGCCGGAAAAATATCTTTGACCAGACCCTGAAGGTTGTGGAGATGCAGTCGGAGGGGGGGGCCGCAGGCGCTGTTCACGGGGCCCTTTCAGCGGGCGCCCTGACAACCACTTTTACGGCCTCCCAGGGTCTTTTGCTGATGGTTCCCAACATGTATAAGATTGCGGGAGAGCTTATGCCGGGTGTCTTTCATGTGTCTGCCCGCACGCTGGCCACCCATGCCCTCTCCATTTTTGGGGACCATTCCGACATCAATGCCGTAAAGCAGACAGGGTTTGCCCTTCTGGCCTCCGCCTCTGTCCAGGAAGTCATGGACCTGGCGCTTGTGGCCCATCTTGCGAGCATCCGCTCCAGCATGCCGTTTGTTCACTTTTTTGACGGGTTCAGGACCTCCATGGAAATCCAGAAAATCCACGTGATCGACTATGACGACATGGCATCTCTGGTTGATTGGGAGGCCATCGATGATTTCAGGGAGCGGGCCATGAATCCGGAATACCCGCAACTCAGGGGAACGGCCCAGAACCCGGACATCTTTTTTCAGAACCGGGAGGCAGCCAACTCGTTTTATGACCAGGTGCCGGATATTGTTCAAGAAGAGATGGAAAAAGTGGGTGATCTGGTGGGACGAAGATATAACCTGTTTGACTATGTGGGTGACCCTGAGGCGGACCGTGTCATCGTTTCCATGGCCTCCAGCTGCGATGTGATCGAGGAGACGATCAACCACCTCAACGGGGGGAGAGAAAAGGTGGGGCTTGTAAAGGTGCGGCTTTACCTGCCCTTTTCAGGAGAACATTTTTTGAGGACCCTGCCGGCCACGGCTCGATCCATCGCGGTGCTTGACAGGACCAAGGCCCCGGGGGCCCTGGGAGAGCCCTTGTACCAGGACATTTGCACGCTTTTTGAGGAAAAGGGGGAGACGCTTGAGATCGTGGGCGGGAGATACGGTCTGGGGAGCAAGGATGTCACCCCGGCCATGGTCAAGGCCACCTTTGACAACCTCCGCTCAAAAGAACCCAAAAACCACTTTACCGTTGGCATCGTGGATGACGTGACCCACACCTCTCTGCCCTTGGGTCCGGATATGGAAACCTCACCCGAGGGGACGGTTCAGTGTAAATTCTGGGGGCTGGGGGCGGACGGAACGGTCGGCGCCAACAAGAACGCCATAAAGATCATCGGTGAAAACACAGACATGTTTGCCCAGGCCTATTTTGCCTATGACGCCAAGAAGTCCGGCGGGATCACCGTGTCGCATCTCCGATTCTCTCCCCACAAGATCCAGTCTCCTTATCTGCTCACCCATTCCGATTTTATAGCGTGTCACAACCCCGCGTTTGTAAACCAGTATGACCTTCTGGAAGGGATCAAAAACGGAGGATCGTTTCTCCTGAATTCCCCCTGGACGATAAAAGAGATGAAAACCGAACTCCCGGATCACCTGAAACGGGCAATTGCCCAACGGAATCTGGCATTTTACAATATCGATGCCGTCAAGATCGCAGGTGAACTCGGCCTCGGCGGGCGTATCAATATGATAATGCAGGCCGCCTTTTTTCAGATCGCCAATGTCATCCCGCCCAAAAAGGCCTTTAAATTTGTAAAGGAGGCCATAAAAAAGACATATGGTAAAAAGGGTGACAAGGTGGTCCAGATGAATATCGATGCCGTTGACAACGCGGTCGGGGCCCTGGTGAAGATCACGGTCCCCAAGTCCTGGGCCACGGCCGGTCACGAGGAGTATCTCAAAACGGACGAACCTGAGTTTGTAAAAGAGGTGATGCCGCCCATGTTGGCCCAGCACGGAGACAAACTCCCGGTGAGCGCCACGCCCCCGGATGGAATCTTTCCCACGGGGACGACCCGGTAGGAACAACGGGGGATTGCCATCAACACGCCCCAATGGCTCCCG
>JAUVRS010000003.1 GCA_030597505.1 Desulfobacteraceae bacterium | reverse complement strand
AGGTCCTTGATTATCTCGGTGCGTTTCCGGGCCAGAGGCGGGATTGCGCTGACGGTGGTGTTAAATTTTGTAATTAGCTGATTGGCCTTTGGGTAAACGATTGACGAAATATTGACGGTGGTGTTGTGTTCAAAACCGATGGCCCACGAGAGGACGGTGGTTACGACCACTGCCACGAGCACGTAAGGGGTCCTGGGGGAAACCCTTTTTAGCCCGTACATGATGGCGAAGGCGAACGCCCCCATAAGCAGCGTTGGCCAGTGGGTGTAGTGTATGGCAACTTTGATGACCCGAATGATGGTTTCATATTGGTGCTCCCCCCTGTCTACGTATACCCCCAATAATTTGGACAGTTGAGACGAAGCAATGATGAGCGCCGCGGCGTTTGTAAAGCCGTTAACCACCGGACGGGAAAGGAAATTGATCACAAGACCCAGTCGGAGAACACCAAGGGCAAGTTGAAACAAACCGACCATAAACGCCAGAAGGATCGCATAAGCGATGTAACCCTCACTGCCTGCTGTGGCAATCGGTTCGAGAGAGGCGGCGGTCAAAAGCGAGACCACCGCTACAGGTCCGGTTGACAGCTGAGGGCTCGAACCAAATAAGGCCGCGATCATGGGAGGGAGGAGCGCAGCATAAAGACCATAATAAAGTGGTAGACCTGCCAATTGAGCGTAGGCTACCGACTGGGGAATGAGCACCAAAGCCACTGTCAACCCAGAAAGAGCGTCGGCCTTGAGCATGCCTGGCGTGTAGGTCCTAAGCCAGCGAAGAAATGGAAAAAAGTGGGTCAGCATCAGTTGGACTCGCCCCGTTTCTGAAATGATAAAGAATAGTCTCCCGGCCACACCCCCGTTATCAGTTAGAGTTAAGCCACAGATGTGTCTTTGAATCCTTTTAAACAGAAAAGTTTGGTGGCTGTCTCGAGGATGGCTCTTTTTTTTATATGTTTGCGTCAAAAAGAGTGGCAAAAAATGACCGAGTGGTTAAGTTATATCCTAAACTTTCCGAATCTTCGGGTCAAAACAAAAATTTTATGACAAGATAAAAAGACAGCCACACCATATTCCAAAGCCCCTGATTGTCTCCTATAAACCCTTGGCAAGTTAAAATGATTCACAGCCAACGTCGGGATATGGCTTCTCTTGGTTAACAAAGACATTTATTTTTCGAGTGTATACTTTTTACCCATCGGATACCCTCAAACCAATAAGTGGTGGGTAATATGTATCCATATTGATTTTGTTCATTTAGAAGGAAAATAGATTTTTTGAAAGGGAAAAAGGGAAAATATACTTGTTTTGAATGGGTTACTGAGTGAGTGCCACAATGTGGCATGACACTTGCTTTATACTTATTGTTAAAAATAGATAAAATCCAAAAGTCTTTGATGGAGAACCTCAGAAATATACGACGATCAGGATTCTTTAGATGGAAGGATTATCCATGGATAGACAGCAAATAGAATTGCCCATTGTGGGTATGACGTGTGCCAGGTGTGCTGCTGCGGTCGAGCGGACCCTGAACAAAAAGGTGTCCGGAGTGATCTCGGCGAGCGTTAATTTTGGTACGGAGAGCGCTGCCGTGGCGTTTTATCCCGAGGTCACAGACCCGGAGGCAATGGCCAAGGCGGTAAAAAAAGCGGGGTATGAACTGGTTGTACCCGAAAAAAATCGTGGGGTGGAACTCCCGGTGGTGGGTATGACGTGTGCCAGGTGCGCTGCTGCGGTGGAGCGGACGTTGAATAAGAAAGTGCCTGGAGTGATCTCGGCCAGCGTGAATTTTGGAACTGAAACCGCCAAAATAGTGTTCGATCCGTCCGCCACGAACCTCGCGGCCATGGCCGGGGCAGTAAAAAACGCCGGCTACGAGCTGGTTCTGACCGAGGAGGGAGTGACCCCGCAGGATGCGGAGCAGGCGGCTCGTGAACGAGAGCTTAGAAACCAGAAAAGATACTTCCTGGTCGGTCTGATCTTCACCATACCGCTCTTTGCTTTGTCTATGGGCCGGGACTTCTCATTGTTGGGGGAGTGGGCTCATGAGGGCTGGGTGAATTGGCTCTTTCTTGCTTTGGCCACGCCCGTTCAGTTTTATACGGGTCTGGGTTTTTACATGGGAGGGTGGAAGAGTGTCAGGGCCGGTTCCGCCAACATGGACGTTCTGGTAGCACTTGGCTCTTCAGCGGCCTATGTCTATTCCCTTGCCGTGCTTCTTTTGCCCGGTGTTGGCGAGCACGTCTATTTTGAGACCTCTGCAGTCATCATTACGCTTATCAAACTGGGCAAACTCCTTGAGGCGAAGGCCAAGGGCCAGGCTTCGGCCGCGATCCGAAAACTGATGGATTTGGCCCCCAAACTGGCCCATGTGGAAGATGAGGGGGGGCAGGTTCGCGATATCCCAGCCGATCAGGTGCAATCCGGTCAGATGGTGGTGGTTCGTCCGGGCGAGCGCATCCCGGTTGACGGAGTGGTGGCCTTTGGCGAATCTTCAGTGGATGAGAGCATGCTCACGGGCGAGTCGATTCCGGTGGACAAGGTCGATGGCGACGACGTCTTTGGGGCAACAGTCAACCAGCAGGGTCTGTTAAAAGTGAAGGCCACCGGTGTGGGGTCCCAGACCGCTCTGGCCCAGATTATTCGCCTTGTCCGTCAGGCCCAGGGGTCCAAGGCTCCCATCCAGCGGCTTGCAGATAAGGTTTCAGCAGTCTTTGTGCCCGTGATCATCGTTATCGCGGGAGTTACCCTTGGCCTCTGGTGGATGGTCGGCGGGGAGTTTGTGCCCGGTATGATCCGTATGGTGGCAGTTCTGGTTATCGCGTGCCCTTGTGCCCTTGGGCTGGCCACTCCAACGGCCATCATGGTCGGTACCGGCAAAGGGGCCGGCATAGGGATTCTCTTTAAAAACAGCGAGTCTCTGGAGACGGCCCATCGAATCAATACGGTCATGTTTGATAAGACAGGCACCATAACAAAAGGTGAGCCGGCCCTTACCGACTGGATCCCAATCGACGGCGACGGGGACCGGGCGCTTGCTATGGCTGCCAGCGCCGAAGCAGGCAGCGAGCATCCCATCGCCGGTGCAGTGGTCGAGGGGACCAGACAGCGGGGGCTTGCCCTGGAAAAAATTGAAAACTTCCAGGCGGCCAGCGGTTTTGGTGTTGAGGCGCAGATTTCAGGTACTAAGGTCCGGGTGGGGAAACCCTCCTGGTTTGAGGAAAACGGACCTTTACCCTCGCAGGTGTCGGACCTGGTTCGGGAGATATCGTCCCAAGGAAAAACAGTGATGCTGGTCGAGTTGGGAGGCCGTTTGGCCGGTCTGCTTGCAGTGGCCGATGAGGAGAAGGGTGATGCAATGGCAGCGGTGTCTGGTTTGAAGGAAATGGACATCACCCCTGTGATGCTCACCGGTGACAACGAACAGGCCGCTATGGCGATCGCACGGAAGGTGGGCATAGAACAGGTGGTCGCCGGTGTCCTGCCGGAGCGCAAAGAGGAACTTGTACGGGAGACCCAGGATCAGGGCCAAATTGTTGCGATGGTGGGCGACGGCATCAACGATGCCCCCGCCCTGGCCCGTGCAGACGTGGGAGTGGCCATCGGGAGCGGGACCGACGTTGCGATGGAAGCGAGCGACATAACCCTTGTCGGTGGTGAACTGTCGGGTGTGGGTCGAGCCATCAAGTTATCCAAAGCCACTATGCGAACTATCAAGCAAAATCTCTTTTGGGCCTTTTTTTATAACGCCGCACTTGTGCCTCTTGCAGCAGGTGTCCTCCACAGCGTTTCATGGGTCCCGGTTGTTATCAGGGATCTCCACCCGGCCATGGCGGCGGGGGCCATGGCCCTGTCGAGCGTGACAGTCGTCTTGAACAGCTTAAGATTGGGAAGGGGACGAATATGATGATTGATAAATGGAAATTGAAAAGGATGAACCAGAGTGCCTTGGTGGTCGGAGACAGATAGTTATGAATGAAATCGGATATTATTCTTTGATAATCGCGCTTCTTTTTTCAGTCTATTCAGGGCTGACATCTGTTTTTGGAATAAAGGGCAAAAGAGGAGAAGTGATCGCAAGTGCTGAGAATGCGGCCATGTGTGTCTTTTTCTTCCTCACTGCTGCCTCGGTGGCGCTGATATACGCTCTGGTAACAAGGGACTTTCAGGTTGAATATGTGTGGAAATATACAAGCCGAAGCCTCCCAATGAGTTACACCGTGGCTGCCTTTTATGGGGGACAGAAGGGATCTCTTCTTTTTTGGGCGTGGATTTTATCCATTTTTTCTTTGATAGTGATTCTGCAGAATAGAAAGAAGAACAGGGATCTCCTGCCGTATGTAAACGCTGTTTTGATGGGGACCACGTTTTTCTTTGTCATTTTGATGGTGTTTGAAGCCAATCCATTCGAGATGCTGAGGCATGTTCCTCCAGATGGTCGGGGGCTCAACCCCATGCTCCAAAACCCGGGAATGATTTTTCACCCGCCTACTATATTCCTCGGGTATGTGGGATTCACTGTGCCCTTTGCATTTTCACTGGCCGCCCTTATCACGGGACATCTCGGGGATGTTTGGATAAGAACCACCAGAAGGTGGACAATCGTTTCATGGGCGTTCCTGACCGCGGGAAATCTGCTGGGGATGGAGTGGGCCTATGTGGAATTGGGATGGGGAGGATACTGGGCATGGGACCCGGTTGAAAACGCCTCGTTTCTGCCATGGCTTGTTGGAACGGCCTATTTGCATTCGGTGATGATCCAGGAAAAAAGAAATATGCTAAAGATCTGGAACTTGGTTTTGATTCTTCTCACCTTTCTTCTTACCATATTTGGCACGTTTATCACGAGGAGCGGGCTAATCGCGTCTGTTCACTCCTTTGGACAATCGTCTCTTGGGTGGATGTTTTTGATATTCCTGGCAATTGTCTTGGCAGTCTCTCTTATTTTGCTTACCTATCGGTTGCCTGATTTGCGGAGTGAAAACCACTTGGATTCATTTCTGTCAAGGGAAAGCAGCTTTCTGTATAACAATCTGCTCCTTGTGGGAATAGCTTTTGCCGTACTTTGGGGTCCTCTTTTTCCGATGTTATCCGAGGCATTTCGCGGGGTAAAAATCACCGTCGGGCCTCCTTTTTTTAATGGAGTAATCATCCCCATAGCTTTGGCATTGCTGCTATTGACAGGTCTATGCCCTCTTATTGCCTGGCGAAGGACTTCAGTCAAAAAGTTTTTTAAAAAGGCCTTCTTCCCCTGCATTTTGTCGGTGACAGGGGCCGTTTTCCTGTATCTATCGGGAATAGGTCCCTCTTATGCCTTTGTATCGTTTGTTCTGAGTATTTTTGTTTTGACAACTTTTTTTCTTGAATTTTTTGACGGTACAAGGACTCAACGAACCTTATCAGGAGAGGGCTATCTCAAGTCCTTGTGGACCCTGGTTGCCAAAAATAAGAGACGATACGGTGGTTATATTATCCATCTGGGGGTCGTTATGGCGTTTGTGTCGTTTGCCGGAAATCATTTTAACACTGAAAAACAGATAACATTGACAAAAGGAGAATCGTTTAAAATCGAGGAATACACAATAAGGTTCGATGCCCTTTCCAACTACCCCACCGCCAATAAAAAAAGGTCTGTGATTGCAACCCTGACAGTTTTTGATGAAGACCGTAGGGTTGCGACCCTGTTTCCGGAAAAGAGCATATACCACGGCCAAGATCAGCCGACCAGTGAAGTGGCAATTCACTCCACCTTGGAGGAAGACCTTTATGTAATCCTGGCCGGACACAAAAAAGATATGGTGACCCTCAAAGTACTGGTAAATCCCCTTGTTGCGTGGCTCTGGATTGGCGGCGTAGTCATGGGCCTTGGAACTGTCATTGTGATGTTTCCGAATCGCAGGAGACAAAAAAAAATCAAACAGCGTGATCTGGGTGTGGAGAAAATATGATATCAGGGACGAAATCAAAGCCCGTACTTTTAGCGCTGTTATGTATTGCCATGTCGTTTTTCTTCACGTCTGCGGGAGGAACATTTTAAACGATGCGAGAAAGAGCTAAATTTTTAGACCTATAGGAGATTTAACATGGTGGAACATGTTGTGGTTATATTCCTCATTCTGGGAGCAGGATATTTTGTTGTGAGGCCTTTGGTAATCCCGAGGCGGCCGGATGATGATTCTTCCCTGAAAGGCGACGACAGACTCAAACAATTGACCCTCAAAAAGGATCGTGCCTATGCCACAATCAAGGAATTGGAGTTTGATGCAAACATGGGGAAGATATCAAAGGAAGATTTTGAAACCCTAAAGAGGCAGTACATGTTTGAGGCAGTCGATTCTCTGAAAGAGATAGACGAGTTAGAGACAGTCAAAACAAAAACAACGGGTCTCGAAGAAAAAAATATCGAGAGGAAAACATCTGCTCTCCGTCAAAACAAATCTGCAAAGAAACCTCAGGTCTTCTGTGTTGAGTGCGGGAGCAGGGCTGCTTTACGTGCACGTTTTTGTCCCTCGTGTGGGGCAAAATTGGCTAAACCCTGAATTGGCATTGGAAAATATTTAGGTTAACCGTGATTTAATGGCAACGTATGCGCCTCTCCTTTACTTTTTCCGAATCATCCTTATATATGAAAGCCGGGAAAGAGAGATTGCAGGGTAATGATTCTGAAAAACTGTGATGTCAGGGTTTATGTGGGGTCACGTTCCGAGAGGACAGGAAACTTTTGGCAGATTTATGGGGGGTAAATTGAAGAAGAAAAAAGGAAAATCCGGACCGATAATTGTTTCAATTGTCATCTTATCTGTAGTCGGATATCTGATATATGCTGGAATAAGAGACACATCGGCCTACTATCTGACGGTAAGCGAAGTCTTGGCAGAAGTACCGGAAAGCCAAAATCAAACCATACGGGTTGGCGGCAATGTTTCTCCCGGCTCTGTACAGTGGGATCCCAAGAATTTGAAATTGGTCTTTAAGATGGGAGATGAAAAAGGCACCCTTGATGTGGATTACAGGGGGGTCGTCCCTGACTCTTTCAAACCGGGGGGAGAGGTGATTGTCGAAGGGAAGTATAACAAGGATGGAAAGTTTCTGGCAACGGCAATCATGCCGAAATGTGCTTCGAAATACGAGTAATATAGTCTCCACGAGTTGTTAAGCGCTCGCAGAAAAAAAACCGCCTTCGGAGAACACTGCTCATGTGGGGTCGATGGAAAGAGACCAAAAACTATTTCTAAAATTCCGGGAGGAGACGGGTAGTGGTTCCCGGGTCGGATAGAGTAATGGGCTACAACAAATGCCTGACTTGCCGGAACATAACTATATTATTGAAGCAAGAGGCGTGGTCAAGAAATTTGGTTTCAAAACCGTCTTGCGTAACGTTGATCTTTTTTTGAAAAAGGGAGATCTCTTGGCGCTTTTTGGTCACAACGGCGCAGGAAAGACAACATTGATGCAAATCCTCTGTTCCCTGATGCGGCCGACCTCAGGTGAGATTTGCATCGCAGGGTTTGACTTACCACATGATAGTGAATCCTTGCGTGAAGTCATCGGGGTCATTTCACATAACACGTTTCTATATACTAACCTCTCTGCCGATGAAAATCTCAGGTTTTACGGAATGATGTACGGTGTGCCGAAGCTGAATAAAAGGATTGAAGAGGTCATGACACTGGTCGGGTTGAGTAAACATTTGAAGGATCGTGTTCAAACTTTCTCACGTGGAATGCAGCAGCGCCTTTCCGTGGCTAGGGCCATAATTCACGACCCATTGATACTGTTCCTGGATGAGCCTTATACCGGGCTGGATCAACACGGAGCCGAAGAGCTGAAACAGCTCCTTGAGAATTTTCGAGATCAGAAAAAAACCATCATCATGACATCTCATGATTTGGACAGGGGGCTGGAACTATGCACCCAAGCGGCAATCCTGAGATCAGGAACGCTTGTTTACAAGGAAGATATCGCAAAGATTGACAAGGGTAATTTTAAGAACACCTATCTTAAATTTACTGTGAAAAAACCATTGTTTGCATAGGTGTCTTTATGGATTTTGTTCAAAAACTATGGGCTATCGTCTGGAAAGACCTTACATCAGAGTTAAGGTCCAAGGAGATGATCCTCTCAATGTGCCTTTTTTCCTTTCTGGTCCTCATCATTTTTAGCTTTGCCTTTGAAATGGGGTTTGGGGACTCGAAGAAAATTATTCCAGGGATTCTTTGGGTGAGTTTTATTTTTTCCGGTCTCATGGGGGTGGGGCGCTCCTTTGGTTTGGAAAGAGACAGGGGGACGATTCAGGGGTTATTTTTGTGCCCCATGAGCCCATGGGGAATTTATCTGGGAAAGATGATCGGAACATTTGTTTTTACGATGATCATGGTGATATTTACGGTATCCATATCCACCATCCTTTTTAATTTGAATGTGTTGCCGTTTCTCGTACCCCTGGGTCTGATTATCTTTTTGGGGACATTGGGTTTTTCGACCGTCGGTACAATCTTTTCTGCCATATCCGCCACGACAAGGACAAGGGATGTGATGCTCTCGATACTTTTTTTCCCTGTTTCCGTCCCTATGATAATCGCTTCTGTCAAGGCGACCGGAACCGTTTTGGATGGGAAACCGATACAGGCGATCTTTTCATGGCTAAATATCCTGGCCGCGTTTGATCTTGTTTTTCTCCTGCTTGCATATCTGACTTTCGGATTTATTATTGAGGAATGATGGTGACACACAAAAAATTTATAACGGAAACAATTCAATTCATTACCGTCTTTATGATGCTTGCGGCGCTGTATGCCATTTTTTTCTACGCTCCCGTGGAAAAAACAATGGGTATTGTCCAAAAGATCTTCTATATACATGTCCCTTCTGCTTTTCTGGCTTTTTTCGCATTTCTCATCACCTTTGTTACCAGCATTATCTATCTGTATAAAAAGGATTACAAATGGGATGTGATTGCCGCTTGCTCCGCAGAGATCGGGGTCGTATTTTGTACTATTGTTTTGATAACCGGGCCTATCTGGGCAAAACCGGTCTGGAATGTGTGGTGGACATGGGACCCCCGGTTAACAACGACCTTGATCCTGTGGTTTACCTATATCGCCTATTTTATGCTTAGAGGGGCCGTACGTGAAAACCAGCGAGCAAACCTCTCGGCCGTATTCGGGATCATAGGGTTTGTAAATGTCCCCATCACATTTTTGGCCATCAGACTGTGGCGGACCATACACCCCGTTGTCATCACAACGAAGGGTCTCAACATGGTACCCCCCATGAAACACACGCTTATACTCACATTTATTGCCTTTTTGTTTCTGTTTCTAACACTTCTCCTGTGCAGGACTCGGTTAGAAAATATCAGGATAGATACGGAAAAGATGAGGGCCTTGGCGGAAGATAGATTTGATCAAGAATAGAAAGATAGAGAGGAGCATTTTATGAGCACCGCCTTTTACCTTTTTTTAGGGTTTGGATTGACCTGGATCATCATATCCATTTATATTTTTATTGTCTTTAAAAAGGAAAGATCTCTGGAAAAACAGCTCCAGTCAATAGGGGAAATCCTGAAAGAGGGCAGGGGCACTTGACCATAGATGCTTTGATCATAGGTTCTCCGCAGGATAGGAAGATGTCTTTGTAAAGTTAACCCATATGTTTTCCTACTCATTTTTTTCAGCGGAAACCGAGTGCCACCCCAAGGGCAGCTGTTTAAAGCGACCCCCGAATGTGATGGGGTCACACTTGTAACCCAGTTGCTTAAAGTCTATGTAGTCAGTACTTTGAACCCGTTTTTGGGTGTCCGGTTCTCGTGTATGGAGGAACTTGAAATCAATGTTGCTAAAGGCCAGGTTTTTAAAGTTCAGACCCCGTTTGTCCATGTGGCACTGACCGCATGACCTCTCGGTTCTTAGGCTGGGGTGGCACTGTACACAGGAAAGAGCAAATTGTTTTGGAAGCACCTCGTGGTTGAGGCTTAGATACATAACCGTATCCACCCACTTGTATTGACCGCTGTAAGGAAGTTTCGCGGCATCCATACCAAGAGAAAAGGTCTTTTCCCAATCCAGGGTCTCCCAGTACCCGTCAGGGCCCGCCAGGTGCGGCACAAGCAGGTAATTGTGTTTTGCGTCTGCGGCCTGTCTCCCCCCCATGACCTTAAAGGGATAGATCTTTGAATTGGGGTCTTTGATATCACCGGTAGGTTCGGTAAGGATTGTCACCCCCTCGTTGTTAACCTTGTCTCCCAGGACATGTCGTTTGGCTTTGCCGTTGTACCAGGCATAGACAGGTTTGATCTTCTCCTGCCAGATTTGTTCTCCTGTTTCCCACATGTAATCCGGATTTCCATGCTCGTCTTTTTTTGGCCTCCGTGACTTGTCCCCTGCGGTTGACCAATCCCAAAAGGTCTTTACCGGGCCGCATTTCGCGTAAACGGGGTTATGGCAAGTGGTACAGGATATATGTTCTGAATGGCGGTTTAGATGATGGTTCAGAAGCGCCTTTCCCTGATGCGGAACCGGGGTGTGGCAATCCTCGCAGGTACGGCTGCCTTCGGCAACAGGCAAGGCAAGACTTCTGCCGGAGATCTTATGGTTTCTGGTCTTGTGACAATCATGGCATTGGAGGTCAAGGCCTCCCATATGGACATCACAACTGGTCGAATGAAAATCTAAAAAGGGGTTGAGTTTACCGTGTTTGATGGGTTCCCCTGGTCCGCCGGCGAAATGGCATTCACCGCAGGTTTTGCGGTTGGGTTTCCCCACGTTCCTGGCGACGTCGAAAAGATCTACATCAGGATCAGGCATTCCAGCCCCCAAAGGGGCTTTTTTGTAGGAATTGGTGGTATCATGACAGATGAGGCAATCGATCTTGGTCTTGTCGGTGAAGTCAAAGTCGGCCTCTTTCCAGCCATAACCCGCATGACAGGACGTACACTGCGGCCAGTTGCTGGCAAGATGTACCAGAAAATTGTTGATCGTAACCGTGGCCTTACCCATGTCCACTCTTTTCTCAGATCCTTCTGTGAACTCTGACGGTCCTTTCCATAACCAGTGGGTGCTTGTAAGCATCTCGTCACCTTGAACATCGTGACACCGGAGACATTCTTTGGTGACGTCGGTTGGGCTGGGGTTGGCGGTCAGTTTGACCAGTTCCTTATGGCTCGGAACATTTTTTGGGTGACAGCCGGTGCACCCAACAGGTCCTTTGTTCCATTTTTTGTGGCACCCCATGCACTGGCGGTGATGGGCGCCCAGGAGCCCGATCCTCTCAGGAACTTCGGGGTTAAAAGAGGTTTGATGGCAGGCGGAACACCGTGTGATCTCCGGTGCTTGAAGATCTGCCGAGCGGTGGTGATGACATACAAAGCAATCGTTGAGCATCCCCGCATGTTTTTTGTGCATAAACCGAACCGGCCCATAAAGATCCTCTTCCTTCTCCAGGATCGGGTTATTTAGAAGGAAATAGCTGAACTCGATGTCTTCGATCTGTGGCACCTTATCCCCAAGACGCGCGCGCCGTTGGGATGGCGTTTCAGGAAGCAGCTCCTTGATAAGGGGAACCACCTCAGCAGACCGTAATTTGGCGGCCTCCTGACGGGCCTCCCAGGGGTGGGTTGATTTTTTGGGCGGTTTGGCTGGTTTGGTGGCATCGGCAGAACTGTTTCCGTTGGTGGAAAACCCAACAGCAAGGGTTGAGAAGACCAAGACAGCCATCAAAATCGCCATCATATTTATTTTTTTTTGTTTTATCCCCACTTTCATGAAGACACCTCCTGGCGCCGGGCGCTGAGGACCGGGAAGATAGTGATAAATAGCCTGTATAAAAACATGACACCCGCAATCAGCGCGGCGGTGACGGCCATTTCGCCAATGGCCGGAAAATATGAGCTTTGAGCGAACGGCGGCTGGTAGCCGACCACAAAAACGTTTACCCGGTTAATAATAACGCCGAAGATGATGAGGGCGCAGGCTACGAAAAGAACGGGTCTGGAGGAGCGAACCCGTTTTATGAGAAGCATGATCCAGGGGATGATGACCCCTCCAATCATTTCCACCAGAAAGGCGTTACTTTGAGTTGTTCCGTCAAAGAGATAGACATAGGCACCCCGGGCGATAATGTCTCCCACCTTCAGACACATATAGATTCCCAGCACAAAAATGGTGATCCGGGTAAGCGGCGTCAATAGCTCCATTTCATTCTCCAACTTGAGAGAACTTGTGGCTATTGTGGTCTCAAAGACCACCATGGGGTAGCCAACGCCAATGGCCGAAACAAGAAAAAGCAGGGGCAGGATGGGTGTGTACCAAAGAGGGTGCAGCTTTGTTGGGGCGATGAGCATGAGTGACCCCAGTGACGATTGGTGCATACAGGAGAGAACAACCCCGAGAATAATAAAGATCCACATAACTTTTCCCAGCACCCTGTCGACCAGTTTCAGGAGCCACTCAATCGGTTTTTCAAAGACCCAGAGTCTTCCTGGAAGGTCCACCTTTCCTCGAAAACGTTCCACCACGATGGGAATAAACTCGATGTAGAGGACTTGAAGATAGATCATTACACACACGGCCACTTCAAAAAGGACCGAGTTGGTTTGCCAGTAGATAATCGGGTGCCACATGGCCCAGGTTCGTCCCACATCAATGGCAAGACCGAGGGCGACAATGGTATAGCCAAGCATCGCGGTGAGCAATGCCGGTCTTGTTATCGCCTCGTAGTTATGCCGCCCAAAGAGGTGGGCCAGGGCTGCGGTGGTAAACCCGCCTGCGGCCAGGGCTACGCCGGTGGCCACATCAACGCCGATCCACAACCCCCAGGGATAGGAATTGTCCAAGTTGGTCACGGCTCCCAGACCTCCTATGTACCGGGCGACCACGAAAAAAAATCCAACCATCATAAAAGCACTCAAAACCATGACCCCGGGGGTCCAAAACTTTGCTTCAACCGGTGCAGGTTTGGCATCAGCGCTCATAGCTTCTCCTCCCTTTTACTGGAATCAGGTTTCTCCTGTAACCCTGCTGTATCTTGTGTATCTTGATCAGGTTGATGCCCCTCTTGTACTGACTCAGAAGAACTTCTGTTTTGTTGCCGGTTGATGACTGCCACCACCGCCCCCAGAATGCCAAACAGTGTCAGGGGGGCCCAGAGATAGTTAAACAATCCGTGCTGGATGGTTTCGGAGAGATAGGGGATGGGACGTGTTGGCAGATCAAGAAAACCCAATTTTTCAAAGCTGTCGCCCGAAATATAAAGCCAGGATGTGCCGCCCACCTCATGTTCCCCGTAAATTTTGTCCACATATCGCCCCGGGTCGTTCTTGATCTTGTGACGGGCCAATTCCAGAATCTGGCGACGTTTGCCAAAAGTAATGCTCTCTACCGGGCAAATGGCGGCGCAACCCGGTTTTCCTCCTTCTTTGCTTATACGTTCATAGCAGAAGGTGCATTTGCGAACCCTTGGAAAGAGAGGATCGTGGTACTCATAGGCGGGGATTTGAAAAGGGCAGGCCACCATACAGTAACGGCAGCCGATACACTTGGAAGCGTTGTAATGGGTGGCGCCATTATCCTTTTTGGTCATGGCACCCACAATACACGCGGAAACACAACCCGGGTCCTGACAATGCATGCACTGGACCTTTACAAAGGTGGGATGCAGCTGGTTTCGCTCGTCCCGTTTTCCCCCGTAGTATCGGTTGATCACGGTAAAGGCCCCGACGTCGGGTCTTCGCCTTTGTTCAAAGACACGGGGGTCCTCAAACGACACCCGGGGCGACGGCAGGTGGTTGACCTGATTACAGGCCTGCTCACATTTTCGGCAGCCGACGCAAACAGTGAGATCAACGAGACAGCCAAATGGGTCCGGTGGTGTCTTGGGCTTATACTCTGCCCCTGATTTTGCCGGCTTCCCAAGGAGAGCCCCTCCCACCATGGTGCCGGTCAATCCGATAAAACGACGTCTGCTGATTTTCATAGTCTTCCTCATTTTTTACCCACCCGTTTTCAGGTTGTCTCCGGGTGTGGAAAAATTGAGAATCAACCCACACGGTCACCGGAGCGGGTCGGGCGTTTGGACGGAAAGTGCCCCTTGATTTTTATTGAGGGGACCTTAGTTAACGAAAGTATGCTTGTCAAGTGTCCCAACAGGAAATCAGAAGGATCGTGGCGCTATTGACTGTGATAAAAAAATGGTGGTATTATATTAAGGATCAAATCCTTTGCAGCGTTCCGTGGTTTCAAGGATCAACACAGGATGGGTTATGGGTGAAAAAGGGCATATGGCTGATTCGGTATGTGTACGATAAAAAAAAATTGTGTACTAAAACCGGACACAGCCAGTGGTTTTTTGACTGGTGACCGCGTACTTGGAACAGCGGGCCTTGATGGGAATGGTGTATGGCTTTTATACACCTATAATATGCTGAAATTACAATAAAATATCAAATCGCCATTCCCTATTGGCTCAAGACGGTCATTTGGCTGGGAGAATACGGGGTTTTTTTATCGCTGGCAACCGTTTCTAATTTTATTGCCATTGCCCGGACACCCTTTAGTTTCCAAATCTTTTTCCGCTTTTGTTTCAGATAGTTAAGGCAAAAGTCCCGCAAACTATAAAAAAAACCCGTCCGGGCACTTGGAAAATTGTCACTGATGGCATGTCTTTTGCTGTAAGACGGGGTTAAATTTAATCTCAAAATTTAATCTCAAAATAAATTCGGGCTTGGAAATCCCTTGAAGCTGTATGTACGTCCATATGGCCGCGTTTGGAAGCGGACGCTTGATTTCTAAGAAACAAACAAACGTGGTGTATGGGGTTGCCCATCATCCCTGCTTCTGGGCACGTTGAGAAAACCGCTTTTATCATAATTAATTTAAGGAGTATGAAATGAGATTAGGCATTGTGGTGAAGTCATTCCTTTTTGGTTTGGGTATGGTGGTCTTTGGTAGTATGGGGACTGCGCAGGCGGCAGAAATGTCTGAGGAAGAACTTGACGCCCTTCTTGAAAATCCAAAGATTTTTATCGGCTCAGAAAACTGCAAAAAGTGTCACACCAAACAATATTATTCGTGGCGGAGGCATGCCCATAGCCGGATAATTCAAGACCCCCAGGCTGACAAACGGGCATTTATGGCTGATTTAGATGAAAAAAAGATAAGAAAAGATCTGGCCAAACTGGATCTCAAGGTTCCAGCGGACAAAATTTATGTCCCAAAACCCGAGGAAATAAAATACACTATCGGCAGCAGGTTTAGACAGCGCTATGTTGTCGAAAAGGACGGCACACTCTATGTCGCCCCGATTCAGTACAACGCCGAAACCGACCGGTTTGTAAACTATCATGAGACGGACTGGGATAAACGGCCCTTCATGACCAAATGCGCGGGGTGCCACAACACCGGTATTGATATGGAGAAACAGTCATTTGTGGAAACCTCTGTTTCCTGCGAGGCGTGTCACGGAAAGGGGTCATGGCATTTTGCAGCTCCCTCCACAGAGTTTTTTGATGGAGAGCCGGCTATCGTCAACCCGGCCAAACTCAGTAAAGGAAAGGCCGTACAGATCTGCGGTTCGTGCCACAACCGGGGTGAGTCCACCAAAGAAAAAGGTGTGGAATGGGCGATTGGCTACGAGCCTGGGTTTCCCCTTGATGCCTATTTCAAATCAACGTCCCTTGAGGCCGGGGATAAGAAACATTTTTATCCCAATGGATTTTCATCGGGGAATCGTCAACAATACATTGACTTTAAAAATTCTCAACACAACAAAGGCCGTGTGACCTGTATTTCCTGCCATTCTCCTCATGTCTACGATCTCGAAAAATCCCTGCCATGGCAGATGGCGGGATCAATAGTCGCCGACCTGGAAAAGACCCCGGACAAACAGTGCCTCAGCTGTCATGTAATGATGAATAAGACCGGGCCCCACGCTATCCATTCTTCCGCCAAGTGTACGGGCTGCCATATGCCTCGCATAGTCAAAATCGGTGAATACGGAGAGGGCCGCAGTCACATGTTCATGCCCTTACGACCAAGAGACACACTCAAAGACCCGGCGGTCCCCAACTCCTGCACCTCCTGCCACAAGCACAAAGACATGGATCTGAAGAAATTGCAGAAGGATGCGTTTCCACTGGAGGCAGAGGCTGCGAATTCCGAAAAAGGCGAGTTTGATTAAAGAATTCGGGTATAAGCGCATATTTCAAGGGCGCTTTGGAACATGAAAAGGGATAATCCAGCGGGGAAAGAGAGTTTTTATAGATTAACCCCATTTGATGTCGTTCTGATTGTCCTGATATTGTTTGTCTCAACAGGGGTCATTTTATTTACAGAACTTGGTCTCAACTGGCAGCTGTCGGAAACCTCTGAGGCCGTTGTCTATCATGAAGGCAAATTGCTGGAGCATTTGAGTCTTGACAAAGATCGGGAAATTACCCTATTAGAAGGGAAGATGATACTTGAAATCAAGGATGAGCGGATCAGAGTCAAGAAATCAGATTGCCCGCGGCAAATATGTGTCAGCAGGGGATGGATCAAGAGCTCGGGACAGGTCATCGTCTGTGTTCCAAACAAGATATTGATTGAAATTAAGAAACCTGCCGCTCCTCTTTTGGATGCGGTGGTTTCTTAGACGGTTTATGAAGTCGGATATGCCAGAATCCAAAGAAAACAACCAGGTTTATAAGATCGCGCTTCTTGTGGCGATTTCCTGTGTCCTCCAGATATCCGAATCCCTGATCCCCCACCCCATACCCGGGCTGCGTTTGGGAATGGCCAACATGGTGACCCTGGTGGCCTTGGTGGTTCTCGGTTTTAGACCGGCCCTGGAGATAGCTATCTTTCGTACAATTTTGAGTTCCATCATCATGGGAACTTTTATGTCGCCCACGTTTGTTCTGAGTTTGTCGGGGGCTCTAATAAGTACGCTGGTGATGGGGTTTTTGTATTGGTTGGCGGGGTTTAACAAGGTTTATCGATTAAGCATCATAGGGATAAGTATAGTCGGGGCACTTGTTCATAACCTTGTTCAATTGTATTTAGCCTATCTTATCCTTGTAAAACACGGGGGCATTTTTATTTTCCTCCCCTGGCTATGCATCGGCGCCGTGGTCATGGGGTGGGTTACCGGTGCGGTTGCCGGCGGTGTCTGCCGAAGGCTTGAAAAAATCCAGAAAAAGGAAATGGCGCCCGCAGTGATCCAGCATGATATCTCTGCGCCGGGTCCAAACACATATCAGGCCGGGGCTTCTTTTCTTCACAGGCTCCCGGTGGAGATAAAACTAACAACCATTTCCATTCTGTTACTGACCGTAATTATCTTTAGTAATTTCTGGCTTTACCTGGGGTTATATTCCTTTCTGGTCGTGATTGTGGTGTTTTCACACACGTCCTTCGCATTTCTTTTTTCAAAGGCAAAAAGATATACCTCGCTGTTGTTAGTTGCTTTTTTCCTCCCCCTGTTTTTTAACTCGGGTACTCAGGTCTTATTTGATACGGCCTATTTCAGGATTACCCATGAAGGACTCAACACGGGGGCCCTGTTTGCGTTTCGAATTCTTTTCCTAATATTTACAAGCTCTTTGCTGGTGCGGACCACATCGCCCGGGGAACTCACGCGTGGTCTGGCAAGGGTGTTGTCACCACTGAAATATTTGGGAGTTCCTGAAAAAAAGGTTGCCATCATTCTCTCTTTGTCGTGGACGGCCGTTCCTTTTTTCTGGGAAGAGGCACGGAAGACTATCCGGGCGACGAATCTAAAGAAAGTGGAAGGGTTGCGCAACCTGATCCCGGCGTTGAGTCATCTGATCGCCACGCTTTATTCGGATGCGGCCCCGGGAAGTGTTTACTGGAAAACCGCTTGTCCCGGGAAAAAGGAAAGCCTGGGTGTCCAAAACACAGTTGGGCGAGGATGAGATGTATTCAAAAAAAAGTAACGGAATAAATGTTTGTGCGAATAGTAATCTGAAAGGGGGAGAAAAATGAAATCGTGGATCATTTTTTTTACCGCCTGTGCATTTCTGTTTTTTAGCGCGGGTCCTGCAACGTCGGATGAAATATCAGACTTTAGCAAAAAAATTGAGATGTTGCAAAAAACCATTGATGAATTAAAGGGGCAGGTAAATGAATTAAAGGAAAAACAGGAAGCTCAAATTGAAGCCCAGGCTGAAAGGGATGAGGAGATCTCCGATCTCTCCGAAGAGGTTGAGGATCTCGAGACACTGCCCGAGCAAATGGCCGCCCAAATATCAAAAGGGGTCAATATCGGTGGCCACTTTAAGGCCTTTCTGTTGGACCGGAGCCAGGGCCAGCGTAATGACATAGATCAAAACAATAACCTCTCTGCCGGGATAAACGATGTGTGGCTTTACTTTAGCAAAAGATTTAATGATTGGCTCTCCATTGATATTGTCCCCAGGATAGAGGTCCTGGCCGCCGCGACCCCCGCTCTTGGCGCAGACATATCCAGGGCCACGTCAGCGTCCGTCCAGCTGGGTCTTGACGAGGCCTATATGTCGCTACGAGTCCCCTGGGAAATGGATGTAAGGGTGGGCGCGTTCTATCCCATGTTTAGTGAAGAATATGCCAGACAAACCTGGTGGCACGAACAGTATCATGGCAATAATGGCCTGATGCAGCTCCAGTCGTGGCGTTCGTACGGTGTCGAAGTTTACAGAAATTTTGATTTTGAAGAATTTTCCCTGCCTGTCTATCTGTACTGGCTGAATGGGGATAATAGTTATAGCCGTTATGTGGACAACAATGGCGGAAAAAATCTATTGGCCCATGTTGCCCCGGAGTTTTTTGGCGGAAAATTTAAGGTTATGGGTTCCGTGGGTTTTGGAAAATGGGATGATGATGATAAAAATGGTTCACTCCAGTGGGCCCTTGAAAGTGAGGCAAGATACAAAGGCATCAGTCTCCTTGGTGGGTACTTGCACAGGGGTCAGGATGGGGTGCCGCTTACCGGCGGCGGTGTTGCAGACGGTGATAACAAAGGCTGGTATGTCAGAGGGATGTATACCTTTAACTCAAAGTGGAGAGCGCTGATCAGATACAGCGATGTGGATCTTTCTTTTGCCTCGACAACCATGTTGACCGATAATTACAAAACAGTCACTTTTGCGGTGGATTACTGGATCGTGAGCGGTTCTACCATTATTCCCCAGGTCGAATATGTGGATGCCAGACGATCTGATGGTTCTGAAAAACTCCAGTACTGGCGATGGACCCTGGGCTGGCGGACAACGTTTTAGGAAAGACAACCATAAAGTTTTCGGGTTGGAACCAATTGTGACCGGTTCTTAGAAAACAAACAAGAAACGTAACCACTTAACCCGGGGGAGCGGGAATGCTCCGGTTATCTATTTTGGATATTGCCCATGATTTTTGTTCTTTGATTGACTTTTGCTCTTTGATATAGCCAGAAGAAATTATTTTCACGCGGTTGATGGTAAAAGCCTTTACGGGCGCTTTACCTTTGCCTGTTGTTGCGGTTTGTGCAGGCCTAAGATCAGGATATGAAATACAAAAAAACAAAACTGGCGGGTGTCTTGATAGCGGTGGTGGTTATTGGGCTGTTTGCAATAAGGATTTATAACTCCCATCGCTTCCATCTGGAAAAACAGACCCGTTTTATGATGGACACGTATGTGACCATCTATGCGGTGGGGCCTGAAAAAGTCACATCACGGGCAGTTGATCTGGCCATGGACAGGATGCAGGAGGTTGACGCAAAATTTAACATACTCAACCCAAAAAGCCCTCTCTATGCATTTAATCACCAGGGAACCTCCATCTCCGATCCGGAGATCATCACGGTTGTGGGGTTGGCCCTGGCGGTCCGCGGTGCGTCTTGGGGGGCCTTTGTCCTGCCCGTGTCCGCGCTCTCCGCTGTTTGGGGGTTTTTTGGGGATTCTCCCCGGCTTCCCCGGGATCAAGAGATCAAAGCGGTTTTAAAAAACACCGGGTATAAACATCTCAGGATCAAAGACAATACGCTTAAAAAAACCAGAAAGAGCATAAGAATTGATCTGGGAGGAATCGCCAAAGGGTATGCCATAGAGCAGGCAGTCAAGGTCTTAAAAAAAGAAGGGGTAACCTCTGCCTTGATAGACGCCGGAGGTGATGTGTATGCCCTCGGAAAAAAAGGCGGCAGATTGTGGAAGGTGGGTCTCAGGGATCCAAGAGGCGAGGAACTCCTGGGGTATCTGGAGGTGGAAGATCTGGCGATTATGGGGTCCGGTGATTACGAGAGGTTTTTTGTAAAAGATGGAAAACGGTATCACCATATTTTTGATCCCAAAACCGGATACCCTGCGAGAGGGTTGGCCGGCATCACCCTCATACACCCGGACCCGGTCGTATCTGACGCCTGGAACACGGCGCTCTTTGTAATGGGGCCTGAAAAGGGTCTCGAACTGGTTGGAAGAATGCCGGGAATGGAAACCATCATGGTAACGACAGAAGGAAAAACCCTGTATTCTTCGGGTTTAAAGGATCAACTACAACACATATCAAAAATTGAATGAGGAGGACTATTGAATGTCAAAGAGGATCATCTTAATAGCACTTACAGCACTTTTTATCGCAGTCTTTTCATCAGCACCATCTCATGCCATCACGCTTCTCACAAAAGATGAGGCGTTACAAAAGATCTTTGGCACAAAAAGCAAGATCACCGTTGAAAAGGTAAAACTTAAAGGCAAAACACTAAAGAAAATCAAGGAAAGGCTGGGTGGCAGTCTTATCTTTACCCAGGAAGGCTCGGAATCCGCAGCCGTGAGAGGCAAAAAAAAGGTCAAGTTTTACTTTGCCTCAAGAAATGGGAAAAAAATTGGCGTGGCCATAATAGAAAAACAACCCGGAAAATGGGGGCCGGTGACATTTATCATCGCAATGAACCTGGAAGCCGTTGTAAAGGTCGTAAAGGTGATGAGTTATTCAGAGAAAAGAGGTCAGCCGATAGCCCGGGCCAGTTATATGAAACAATACAAGGGAAAGACAAGCAAGAGCGCCTTGGCTGTGGGGACCGATATCACCGGTGTGAGCGGGGCTACCATATCTTCCCGGGCCACCACCTTTGCGGTAAAAAAGGCCATTGTCATGTATGAGGAATGTTATCTCAAAAAATAGGAAACAGATAGGCCAGGATTGGCCAAAACAAAAAAACTGGGAGGTCGCTATGTTTAGATCTATTTCTACTTATCTCATCATGGGCCTTTTGCTGATCTTTGGCCTTTCACTGGCTGGCTGTGGCAGCGAGAGCGGGGGGACGGTTGATACCCCTCCCCTTGTCAAACAGAGTTATAACGAAAGGTGTATTACGTGCCATTCTGACTCGAGTATTGCGAGCGTTGAAATTGTTCACAGTATGGGAACAAAGAGCCTTCAGGGTGAAATCACCGGTGTCACCATAGACAGCGGCGCGGTGACGGTCGCCTTTAAGCTCTTTGACAGCAGCAATAATCTTGTTCCCCTCGGTTCTGTTTCCGACTCAAGCATCCGGTTTTCCATCTCTAAACTGGTTGGTGAGGTGGCGGGCGATTCCAGCTATTGGCAGAGTTATATCAACAGGATCGAGACCAAGGAAGCCGGCGGGCCCGGCCCCATGCCTGATGGAAACACGGCACTTCAGGCCACATACGAAAGGGCCAACACCACGGGTGGCGTCTTTACAAACAACGGGGACGGCACCTATTCATATCAATTGTCATTTGACATAACAGATGTAACCAGTCCGGTTGTGGTGACGTACGATTCCTCCCTCACCCACCGCATCGCCATCCAGATCAGCGACAACATTGCCAACCCCTTTGTGGATTTTGTCCCCAACGATCTCCCGCTAACGGACACAGGACCTACCCGCAGCATTGTTGCCAATGCATCCTGTGATGAATGCCATGTAAAGTTGGGTTTCCACGGAAGCGACAGGATCCAGGTTGAGTACTGTGTGAACTGTCATAACCCGGGCAGCGGGGATGCCTACAGCGGCAACACGGTTGATTTAAAGGTCATGGCCCACAAGATTCACAGGGGCGAGGATCTTCCATCGGTCCAGGCCGGCGGTAGCTACGTGATCTGGGGATACAATGAAAGCGAACATGACTACTCAACGGTTATCTATCCGCAGGATATCCGGAACTGCACCAAGTGTCATGACGGGTCGGATAGCAAGACACCGGATGGAGACAACTGGAAGACAGTTCCCACCATGCAGGCCTGCGGGTCGTGCCATGATGACGTGAACTTTGCCACCGGGGCCAACCACGGCCCTGATGAGATACCGCAACAGGACAACGCCAATTGTACGTTCTGTCACCCTGCCACCGGGACGGTGGCTTATGGGAAAAGCGTGACAGCGGCCCATGAAATCCCGGAACAGATTGCGGCTGAAAATTTTCAGTTTAACATTCTGGGTGTCAGCACGGTCGAGGAGATAGGCGGATCATTGGATGTCACCATAGAGTTCTCGGTGACCAACCCGAACACGGGTGTTCCATATGACATCACGGATACGACCACAGTGGATCTGACCGGTCTTGGGTTTTTGATCGGCTGGCCCACCACCGACTACACAAACAGGAACAGCGGCAGCAACCCGGCCCAACCCGTGAGAGCGGGTGTTACCGGCGCAACGGATCTGGGTGACCACACATACACCCTGACCGTGACCCATGCGGTCCCGGCTGGTGTAGAGGGTTCCGGGGTTGTTGGGTTCCAGGGGCATCCAAACATGGATCTGGATGGAGACGGTCAGCTTGATGACAGGGTCCCGGTAAAAAGCGTTTTTAAGAGCTTTGCCATCACCGACATCACGGCAGAAGACCGCCGGGATGTGGTGTCCATCGCCAAGTGTGACCAGTGCCATGGGTCATTGAGCCTCCACGGGATGAACCGTACAGACGAGATCCAGGTGTGTGTCATCTGTCATAACCCGAATGCCACGGATATTAACGTACGTCCTGCCCACAAAAGAGCCGCGGTTGACGGCAAGGCCGAAGAGACCATTGACTTTAAATATATGGTTCATGCCATACATGCGGGTGAGAAAGATAAACATGGTTTCCGCGAAAAAGGCATCGTTCTCTATGGATTCCGAGGCAGCGTCCACGACTATAGCGATGTGCGTTTCCCGGGCGTGCTGAAGGATTGCGTGGCCTGCCATGACAGGGGCACATACTATGTTCCCCTGGGGGATGAGGTTCTCCCGACGACCGTGGGGACCGGCGCCAACCTGGCTGATCCGGATGATGACAAAAACTATACCCCGACCGCCTCGGTCTGTGCCTCCTGCCATGACAGCATTGATTCAAAAAATCACATGGCGGAAAATGGCGGGGAGTTCAATTTTGTTTTGTTCAAACCCGAGGAAATTACCACAGGCGGCCCAAGCGGCACACAGCCGCCCGGACACACAAATAGGACGGATTGCTCCTCCTGTCATGGGTGATACCTGTCATGATGTTACGGGGAATCACAAGGATCGAGCGTTTGTACACGTCTAAATGGCAACTTATATGGACCATGCAACGCCCCCTTTTTCCGCGAGGTCTTTTATCCGCGGAATTAGGGGGCATGCGCGCCCCTCGATGAGTCAGGGGGAGGAGTCGGGGATAATGTCGGGGGTCATCGGTCATCAGTACCACAGTTTTTTGACGCCTGACACCCGTGTATGAGGCCGGGTTTGGCCGGATTATTTATTGTATGGGCATAAAAGTTTTATTTTTTACAAAGTACTTGTGAAAGTTGTTTTTTCACAAAAAGTGTTTGTATGAGACACTTGGCTTTGGTGCGTTGGCAAAAATCTAATTTAAGGAGGGTGAGAATGAAGAGAATTGTATCAAACATGAAGAGAGGGAGTAATGGAAGGTGTGTCTATCTCGGTCTGCTGTTTCTGCTGGCTTTGTTGTTTTTGGCAGCAGGTTGCGGCGACGGGAGTGACGGTCAGGCCGGTGCACAGGGCCCGCAAGGTCCAGAGGGCCCCCCTGGCCCGGTGACCACTACCGATGAATCCTGCGTGGTCTGTCACGGCGAGGGGACAATTGTGGATGTTGCTGTGTTTATGCCCCCTCCGCCGCCGCCAATGACGGTAACGATTACTGCCGTGACTGACGTCGGCGACGGTCAATTCCAAGCGGCTTTCACAGTGAACGACAAGGATGATGACGGCATCGAGGGAATCGGGCTGGACAGCAATAGGTTCTACCTTAACGATATCGTCCCGGCTGGGACTGCCACCGCATCCTGGGGGACCTGGGATACCGACTATCTGGAGCGATGGGCATACGAAAGAGATAGAACAGGCTACCCCTTGGGTACCTGGACTGATCTTGGTGACGGCAACTACACCTATCTCTTTGCAACCTTAGCTGGTTCTGCCGAGGCCCTGGCAGAAGCCCCTGATTATAGCCCGACTCACGTACAGAGGGTTATCATCCGAGTTGACGGCAGAGACTATGGCTACAACCGTGCCATTGGCATCCAGGACTTTATGGTAGATGGCACATTTGTTGACCCCCAGAGGGTGCTGGCCCCCGTCGACGGCTGTAAAAAATGCCACAGCCCGGCAATGGATGAGGCGGCCCATGCCGGCGGCTATCTGGACACCCGGGCCTGCGCCATGTGCCATAGCCCGATCGGCAACGCGTATGGCGATGAGATGCAAGAAGACGATGCCTGGGCTACGCTTCTGTTT
>JAUVRS010000331.1 GCA_030597505.1 Desulfobacteraceae bacterium | reverse complement strand
GTCAAGATCGGAGATACCATCTGCAACCAGCTGAGCCCCAGCGTACTGCCAAGGATCAATGTGGATGAACCCACGGTGTCCATGAAATTTACAGTTAACAACTCCCCGCTTGGTGGAAAAGAGGGCACGTACGTTCAGTCAAGCCGGATCCGGGAGCGTCTTTTGAAGGAGACCCGTCTAAATGTGGCCATCCAGGTGGGTAAGACCGAAGACCGGGACACCATACTGGTAAAAGGTCGGGGAGAGTTTCAGCTGGCCATTCTTATCGAGACCATGAGAAGGGAGGGCTATGAATTCTGTGTCGGAAGGCCCGAAGTCATCTATCGCCATGAGAACGGCAAAAAACTGGAACCCATAGAGTGTTTGCTGGTTGACTGCGAAGAAAGATTTCTGGGCGTGGTAACGGAGAAACTCGCACTTCGGAAAGGGAAAATGACAAACCTGGTTACCAACGGAAACGGGCGGGTGCGGGTGGAATTTTCAGTGCCCGCCAGGGCCTTGATAGGATACCGGGATGAATTTCTCACCGACACCCGGGGTACGGGAATCATGCACTCCCTGTTTGACGGCTACGAGGAATTCCGCGGGGACTGTCCCACTCGTTTTACCGGCTCCATCGTGTCAGACCGCGCTGGGAATGCCATACCGTATGCATTGTCCAATCTGGAACCCCGGGGCAGACTCTTTGTGGTGCCCGGTGATCTCGTCTATGAGGGAATGATCGTCGGCGAGCATAATCGGAGACAGGATATCGGCGTGAACCCCTGCAAGGAAAAGAAACTGACCAACATGCGAGCAGCCGGAAAAGACGATAATGTCATCCTTTCTCCCATCAAACCGCTAACCCTGGAACAGGCGATCAGTTTTATACGCGATGATGAGCTGGTGGAAGTCACACCCTTGTCCGCGCGCATGCGCAAGACCGTGCTATCCGCAAATGAACGCCACACCCTGCGGGCCTCCCGAATAAAGAAAAAACCGTCCGGATATTTCAAAAACCGGGGAGGTGAGAAACCAGTTGCGAAAGCGGCCAACCATCTATAATGATACCACAATGATACCGCCTCTATTTACAATTTCTCAATACCCCACAGCCTGGAGGACACCGCTGCTCCTGTGTTTCGCCTCTGTGACGGGAGACAGACCCTATGAGGTCTATGTTTGACTATCAGCAAAATAATCGCTATTTTGCTCAGATAGCCGGAGGCATGGAAGAACTCGGGGCCAAAGAACTCTCAGGCCTTGGGGCGGACCATATTCGCACTGCTTACAGAGGGATCTATTTTTCCGCGGATAAGGCCACTCTCTACCGTATAAACTATTGTTCCCGATTGATTGCCAGGGTCCTGGCGCCTCTACGTTCCTTTCAATGTCACAGTGACCGGTATTTATATCAGAGGGGGCTGGAGATCGATTGGCCTACTTTTTTCAAAGAGAACGATTCTTTTGCGGTTTCCGCCAATGTGTCCCACAGCAAGATCAACCATTCCCAATATGCGGCCCTGCGGTTAAAGGACGCGGTCGTGGACCGTTTCAAATCGGCCCACGTGAGAAGACCCAGTATCGACAGGATTGAACCGGATATTCGGCTCAATCTTTATATCGAAAAAAACTGGGCCACCATCAGTCTTGATACCTCCGGCGAATCCCTTCACCGCCGGGGTTATCGAAAGGAAACCGTAGAAGCCCCCATGCAGGAGACTTTGGCTGCGGTGATCATCCATCTTTCCGATTGGGACGGGTCGAGACCGCTACAGGACCCCATGTGCGGATCAGGGACTCTGCTCTGCGAGGAGTTGATGCATCACTGCCGCATCCCATCCGGTTATCTCAGAAAAAGGTTCGGGGTTCAATTTTTGCCCGATTTTGATAAAGATCTCTGGAGACGGATGAAAAAAGAGGAAGACAGAAAAATGCGGCCCCTTCCTCCAGGTCTTATCTTGGGAAGTGACATATCTCGAACAGCGGTAAAGGCTGCCATCGCAAACCTTGCCTCCCTCCCACACGGAGGAGACGTGGAGATCAAAACGGCTTCTTTTGAGAAGATAGGCGATCTCGGAGACCGGGTGATTGTCTGCAACCCCCCTTATGGGATACGCACGGGCAACCCGGATGAAACCAGGGGACTATACAAGGCCTTTGGCGACTATTTAAAAAACCACTGCAAAGGCTCCAACGCCTACATCTATTTTGGAGAAAGAAAAACAATCGGCCACATCGGCCTCAGACCGTCTTTCAAAAAGCCCTTTTCAACCGGCGGTCTTGACGGAAGACTCGCAAAGTTCGAAATTTATTGACAATTCCGTAGACAGAAAGGGTAACGTGGCGCGGTTTTCAACAAACCAACAGTTACGATAGAGCCGAAAAAAAGAGATATGTCACAAATACGAAACTTTAGCATTATCGCCCATATTGATCACGGGAAATCCACCCTGGCCGACAGGCTTATCCAGCATACCGGCATGGTAACAGAGCGGGAGTTCCGCGACCAAATCCTGGACACCATGGACCTCGAGCGGGAAAGAGGGATTACTATCAAAAGCCAGACCATCACTATCCCCTATACCGATAAAAAAGGTGAGCCTTTTTCTTTCAACCTGATTGATACGCCGGGTCATGTGGATTTTTCCTATGAGGTGAGCCGAGCACTGGCTTCTTGCGAGGGGGTCCTGCTTTTGGTAGACGCTTCGCAGGGGGTTCAGGCCCAGACGCTGGCAAATCTGTATATGGCCATGGAACACGATTTGGAGGTTATTCCGGTGATCAACAAAATCGATCTTCCATCTGCCGACATTGAACGGACGCGTGAGCAAATCGAGACCGAGTTGGGATTGGACGCAGAACTTGCCATCCTCTGTTCCGCCAAGGAAGGTTCTGGGATTGAAGATGTACTCGAAGCCATTTCCAAATATGTTCCGCCCCCAAAGGGCAAGAAAGATGCCCCACTAAGCGCCCTCATCTTTGATGCCAACTATGACCCTTTCAGAGGGACCATCGTCAGTTG
>JAUVRS010000254.1 GCA_030597505.1 Desulfobacteraceae bacterium | reverse complement strand
TTGGGACAAATGCTCAAGAATGCAGGTCTCGAGTGTTTTGTGGGGGGTAATATCGGGACCCCTCTCATGGCCTATGCTGCCGGGGGGCAGGATGCAGACTATGTGGTGGTTGAAGTCAGTAGCTTTCAGCTGGATACGATCGAGCACTTTTGCCTCGCTATTTCAATGATTTTAAACATTTCCCCGGATCATCTTGACCGCTACCCCGACTATGAGGCCTACGTTGAGTCAAAAATGAGGATATTTGAGAATCAGGGGAAAGGGTCATGTCTTATACTAAATGATGATGATCCAAAGCTCTCCTCTGTAAACCCCTCCGGTCAGGTTTCTGTTTTACGTTACGGGATCAAGAAAAAAGAAGGGCGCCACGCCTTTGTTAAAGATAAAAAGATAAACATATGGCTGAATGGTATGGCCGACAAGAGGTTTCCCCTGGGTTCCTTTGATCTCCAGGGGGACCACAATGTGGAAAACCTCCTTGGCAGTGTCCTTGTTGGTCTGAGGCTTGGGCTGGAGCCACGGGTTATCCAGAACACCATTAATAGTTTTGAGGGGCTTCCAAACAGACTTGAGATGGTCGAAGAGATTGACGGGGTTCAGTTTTACAACGACTCCAAGGCCACCAACGTGGACGCGGCGGTTAAGGCGGTCAGGAGTTTTGACCGGTCGTTGGTACTGATTGCAGGCGGGCGAGATAAAGGGGCAGATTATGGTCCGCTGGCAGACGCTTCCCGGGGCAAAGTCAGGGGGGGCGTTTTTCTGGGAGAGGCGAGGGAGTTATTGGCCAAGTCCTTTGATAAAACTATCCCATATGTCCTGGTCAGGGATATGGAAGAGGCGGTCTCAAGGGCCTTCTCAATGGCACAGAGGGGCGATGTGGTGTTGCTGGCTCCGGCATGTTCAAGCTTTGATATGTTTTCCGATTATTCCCACAGGGGCAGGGTGTTCAGGAGCGCTGTAGAAAAGATTGCTCATGGCTGAAAAAAAAGCCTCAAATGCCGGGTATAACTATTTTGTTCTGGTGCCGACCATCCTTCTGATCGGTCTGGGGTTGGTGGTGGTCTATAGCGCCAGTTCCCATCTGGCGGCGTACCGCATGGGCGACAGCTATTACTATCTCAAGAGACAGGCCTTTTTTTGCGTGGCGGGGGTTGGCCTTATGATATTGGCAAGATACATCCCGTGTACCCTCTACTCAAGGCTTGTCTATCCGCTTTTGCTTGTCAGTTTTGGCCTCTTGGTCATATTGCTCATACCGGGAGCCGGTCACAAGGTGGGGGGTGCCTGCAGATGGCTGAGATGGAAGGGGGTCTCTTTTCAACCGTCGGAGCTGGCAAAGTTTTCGCTGGCAGTCTTTATGGCGTATTCCATGGCAAAGAAGGGGGTAAACATAAAGACGTTTTCAAGGGGGCTTTTGCCGCATCTCCTGGTGGTAGGGGCCTTTATGGTGTTTATCCTTTTTCAACCGGATCTCGGGACAGTACTGATCTTAGGGGGTTGGATCCTGCTTGTCCTGTTTGTCGGAGGCGTGAGATTCTGGCAGCTTTTCTCTTTAATGGCTCTTTCTGTCCCAATTATTTTTTGGCTTGTCTGGAATGCCGATTACAGGCTCAAGAGATGGGTCGCCTTCCTCAACCCTTGGGAGGATCCAAATGGAATGGGTTTCCAGATCATACATTCTTTTCTGGCCTTTGGATCGGGTGGTATTTTTGGGGCGGGGCTTGGTAACAGCAAACAGAAGCTGTTTTATCTTCCGGAACCCCATACTGACTTTGTGCTCCCCATCGTGGGAGAGGAACTAGGGCTGTTGGGTGTAACCGCGATCATTGTTCTGTTCGGAATCTTGATCATTTCAGGGATCAGGGTGGCTCTCAAGGCGCGGGATCTTTACAGCAGTTATCTGGCCTTTGGTCTGACTTGTATGATCGGGCTTCAAGTGATGGTGAATATGGGCGTAGTCATGGGGTTGCTTCCGACCAAAGGGCTTCCGCTCCCTTTTATAAGCAGTGGGGGATCGTCCTTGATTATAAATCTCCTGAGCATAGGGGTACTGTTAAATATTTCATCGAGGACGTGAGGCGGAGGATGGGCCGTTTCATAATAGCAGGTGGTGGGACCGGAGGGCACCTCTTCCCGGGTATTGCAATCGCGAGGGAATTGGAGAGCCGGTTTGAAACAGAAATCCTTTTTGTGGTGGGTCGCAAAAAGATGGAAGCAGAGATTCTGTCCAGCTACGGATACCGTGTTTCATCCATCCAGGTTGAAGGGCTCAAAGGCCGCGGGTGGAAAAACGGTTTGGCCGTACTGGTAAAGCTGCCGAGAGCCCTTTTCCAGTCAATGACCATCATCAGGGGGTTCTCTCCTGCCCTGGTTTTGGGAGTCGGGGGCTATTCTTCGGGCCCCATGTGTCTGGCAGCCAGGCTCAAAGGGATACCCACGGCGATCCATGAGCAGAACTCCTTTCCCGGTCTTACAAACCGGTTGCTGTCGAGGGTCGTAGAATGTGTTTTGATCTCGTTTGAAGAAAGCCGCGCCCATCTTGGAGGGGACAATATACTCCTAACGGGAAATCCTGTTCGTCAGGAATTCTTTAAAAATTACGATACTGGGTCCCAGGTTCAGGCAAGCAAAGACTTTACTGTCTTGATTGTCGGAGGAAGCCAGGGGGCCAGGGCCATAAATGAGGCCTTTGCAGAGGCGCTGGTCTATCTGAAAAAAGAGGGAAGAGATTTAAAGGTTATCCATCAGACAGGGGAAATAGATTATGACCGGGTGGTGGAAGACTACCGGGAGAGGGGGCTGAAAGGGGAGATAGCTCCTTTTATCAAGGACATGTCGCGGGCATATCACTGTGCACATATAGTGATAAGCAGGGCAGGAGCGACCACCATATCGGAGTTGGCGGCCTTGGGAAAACCCTCGATTCTGATTCCCTATCCCTATGCGGCAAATCACCATCAGGAAATAAATGGCCGCAGTCTTGTCCAGGCGGGAGGTGCGGTGATGATCCTGCAAAAGGACATGACCGGAGAGACCCTGGCACAGGCCATTGGCCGATATATGGATGATCGCTCAACCCTTGACACAATGGGAGAAAACGCACGTCGGGTGGGTCGACGGGATGCCGCCAAGGCAATCGTCAATCAACTGGCGGGGATCTTGACTGCCAGCGGCAACTGAACGGGTTTGGGTCCAAGATAACAACAATTTACAAAATCGGTATGGTGAAGGGATAGACATAAAATCATATCTCAAAATTTTCAGCCAGACACGAGTCGGGTAATGCAGAAATTTGGGAAGGCCACACGCATTCACTTTGTAGGTATCGGGGGTATCGGCATGAGCGGGATTGCCGAACTCCTTATCAACTTGGAGTATGACGTAAGCGGTTCTGATTTGAAAGATACGGTTGTCACAAGGCGTCTTTCAAACCTGGGCGGAAATATCTTCATTGGTCACAAGGCAGAACACGTGGGTGAGGCAGATGTGGTGGTCTATTCCTCAGCCGTAGGCAAGGACAATCCTGAAATCCTTGAGGCAAGAGATCGGAATATCCCTGTCATACCCAGGGCAGAGATGCTGGCAGAGCTGATGAAACTCAAATATGGGATTGCTATCGCGGGCGCCCACGGTAAGACCACCACCACATCCATGGTTGCCTCTATCCTGATGTGCGGGCATCTCGATCCGACCGTAGTCATAGGTGGCAGACTGGACATCTGGGGCGGATCAAATGCCAAACTGGGAGAGGGGGATATCCTGCTGGCAGAGGCAGACGAAAGCGACGGATCTTTTCTTGCCCTCTCTCCCACCATTGCGGTGGTTACCAACATGGATCATGAACACGTGGACCACTATGGAGACATGGCAGCGATTCGCCAGACCTTTGTCGATTTTATAAACAAGATCCCCTTTTATGGAACGGCGATCGTTTGTCTGGACAACGAGGAAATACAGGGAATTGTTCCGAAACTCAGGAAAAGGTGTCTGACCTATGGTATGGCCTCTCAGGCTGATTTGAGAGCCAGCAATGTGGTGCAGGAAGGGTTTGGGGTCAGTTTTGAAGCGAGTTTTAGGGATCAATCGCTGGGCAGGATGGTGGTGGGAATACCTGGAGAGCATAATGTGCTCAATGCCCTTGCGGCCATTGCTGTTGGGCTCGAGTTGGACCTGGATACAGGGGTGATAAAGGAAGGACTAAAAAGCCTGGGGGGTCTTGAACGACGCTTTCATGTTAAAGGGGAGAAACGAGATATCCTGGTGCTGGATGATTACGGGCATCATCCCACAGAGATTGTGGCGACGCTCAAGACGGCAAGGGCGTGCTGGCCGGATAAGAGGGTGGTTGTGGCATTTCAGCCCCACAGGTACAGCCGTACCAAGGCCGTGTTTGACCGGTTTGTGATCAGCTTTAATGAGGCGGACGTCCTTGTGGTGA
>JAUVRS010000301.1 GCA_030597505.1 Desulfobacteraceae bacterium | reverse complement strand
GACAAGGAACTAACAGAGGAGATTGCCCGTCAGAACTGGGAAGATCTGGGTGCTGGGCCGGAAGCACGCGAACTCAGCCCTAAACTTTCAGCCAATGGGTTCCTGGGGATGGGTTGGCCAAAGGAATATGGCGGACAGGATCTGCCACCGGCATACGACTTTATCCTGCTGGACGAGTTGGGGAAAAGATGGGGAGCCCATGTCCCCCTTGACATAGGATACACTATGGTGGGGCCGACCATATTGCGCCGTGGGAGCGACGCGCTCAAAAAGGAGTTTTTACCAAAAATTATCGATGGAGAGATAGAGTTCTGCCTCGGGTATACAGAACCCAATGCCGGGTCCGACCTGGCATCAATGCAGATGAAGGCAGTTGAGCAGGGGGACTGTTTTATCATAAACGGTCAAAAGACCTTTAATACCGAGTGTCATTATTCGGAATATCATTGGCTTGCTGCAAGGACTGACCCAAATCCGGATATCCCAAAATATAGGGGAATCAGTCTCTTCGTCGTGGATATGGACAGCCCCGGTATTACGGTCCGGCCCTTGTGGACCATGTCCGGCGAAAGGACCAATGAGGTCTATTATGACGATGTAAAGGTCCCCAAAGAAAGGATGGTCGGAGAAAAAAACAAAGGGTTCTATTATATGATGGAAGCCCTGGGTTCCGAGCGTAACCAGGTCTTTGTCCCCGGCAGATTGATGCCGATCCTCAACGGTCTTATCCAGTACGTCAAAGAAACGGAATATATGGGCAAACCACTATCCGAGGATCCTTTGATCCGCCACAACCTCGCTCAGGCAGCCATTGAGCTCGAGGTGGCAGACCTGCTGGCGACTCACTCGAGATGGCTGGAAAGCAATGAACTTCCGATGCCTTATCAACCCGAAATCACAAAGGTTTTTACCTCGGAACTTGAACAGAGACTGATTGATGTTGGAATGCAAATTCTGGGGCCTTTTGGTCAATTGACCGAAGACTCCAAGTGGGCACCTTTGAGAGGGAGATTCTCCTGGTATTTCCTTCACTCTTTTATGACAACGATCGGCGCGGGTACAAGCGAGGTGGGCAGGAGCGTCATCGCCCAACGGGGTCTGGGTCTGCCGAGGGCGTATTAGGGCTTGCGCAGGCCCTTAGGTCTGGAACTATTTTGATATTGGTTGATGGGAGGACAGTGCAATGGATTTTAATCTTACTGAGGAACAAAAGATCCTGCAAAAGACTGCTCGTGATTTTCTTGACGCTGAATGCCCCAGCTCTTTTGTCCGCGAGATGGAAACCAACGATAGAGGTTACACATCAAAGTTGTGGGGCAAAATGGCCGAACTGGGGTGGATGGCGCTGATCATCCCGGAGGAATACGAGGGCGTGGGCGGCAGCCTGCTGGATCTAACCATTATGATGGCGGAAATGGGGCGGGCGTGTCTGCCGGGTCCATTTCTTTCCACAGCTGTTTGTTGTTTGGGTATTCTCGAGGCAGGGAACAACCGCCAGAAAAAAGAACTCTTATCCGGAATAAGCACCGGAGAACTGATATTGACACTCGCCTTTACCGAACCAGCAAATACCCGATATGACCCTTTCTTGGCCACTACCAGGGCCGAGGGAAACGGAGATGACTTTGTTATAAACGGTACAAAGCTCTTTGTTCCCGATGCTCACGTGACAAACTATTTTATATGTGTTGCCAGGACATCGGGGGAGCCGGGTTCAAAGGAGGGGATAACCCTTTTTCTTATGGATTCAAAAAGCCCCGGGATTTCTCTCACTCCCATGAAAACATTTGCCGGAGACAAACAATTTGAGGTGAGCTTTGATCATGTAAAGGCCCCGGCGGCTGCTATATTGGGACAGTTGGACCAGGGCGGGGGGGAGTTGGAGTGCATCCTGCAGAAGGCGGCCATTTTGAAATGTGCTGAAATGATTGGCGGGGCACAAAAAGTGTTGGATATGGCAACTGATTATGCAAAAGATAGAGAGCAATTTGGCAGACCCATCGGAAGTTTTCAAGCCGTTCAACATCATTGCTCGAATATGCTGATGGACATCGAGGGTGGCAGGTTTATTACGTACAAGGCTGCCTGGATGCTGAGCAACAATATCCCCTGTGGTAAACAGGTGGCAGCCGCAAAGGCGTGGGTTTCAGAGGCCTATAAGCGGGTTGCCGGACTGGGTCATCAAATTCTGGGTGCCACGGGCTATATGATTGAACATGACATGACTCTTTATTCCAGAAGGGCAAAATTGGCAGAGGTTGCCTTTGGCGACGCCAATTTCCACCGTGAAGCGGTTGCCCTGGAATTGGGTCTATAACCGATTTTGGGGACCGACGTAACGCGTCACAACGCAACTTGGGGCAAAGGGTCGCCACTATTTTGAGAGGAACAGGACAGGGTTAGAACAGTACAGGGGGGATTGCCCATGGATATCCTAAACACAAAAAATGCAACAATTCTTGGTCGCAACATCAACACAAGAAAGCTTCTTGAAAGAAAAGTCCGTCAACACGGGGACAAGCCCTTTATTATTTTTCTGGATAAGGACCAGAACGAGGAAATCCTGACGTATCGCCAGTTTGATGAAAAGGTAAACCGGCTTGCCAACTGGCTGCTTGGAAAGGGGATTCAAAAAGGGGACTTTGTCCTGACACATCTACCAAACTCGACGGGGTTTCTTGTGGCATTGCACGCGTGTACAAAAATCGGCGCAATCATGATCCCTTCGATCATCTTTGACGTAGCCGAAGATCTCGAATACAAGCTCAATTTTTCAAAAGCAAAAATGGTCATTACGGACGGTGAATACTATCCCATGTTTGAATCCATTCGTCCCAGATGCCCGTCGGTAAACGACATTGTGATTTATCGCTCAAAAAAAGAAATCCCGGGCACCCATGTATGGGATGAAATCATTAAAGCCTCTTCCCCGAGACTGGAACCGATTGACATCGATCCTCTCGATACTGCGCAAATGCTTTTCACATCCGGGACCACGGCGCGGCCAAAGGGGGTTATTCTAACACACGCCAATTTTATCTATATTGGAGAGGTCTGTGCCAGAAGTTTCGCGGTAACCCCTGATGATCGCTACATGCTGGTGTTGCCCCTATTTCATGTCAATGCGCAGTGTATCTCCTACTGGCCATGTTTGACTGCCGGGGCAAGCATGGTTGTCTGTGAAGTATTTAGTGCGAGTGCTTTTTCAGCCCTGATTCGAAAATATGATTGTACCCTGTGCGCCCTTGTTTCTGCGTCACTGCGGATGATTCTGGCACAACCTGAAAATCCGCTTGATAGGGAAAACAAGATGTGGCGATGTCCATACGCCATCGCCGTGTCAGATGAAGAGTGGGACGCCTTTGAAAAAAGATTTGGGACCACACTCATTGACCTCTATGGTCTGACCGAGACACTGGCGCCTTGTACTATCATGTCCATTTGGGGAGAGCATCGGAGGGGCTCTGTGGGGTGGCCCAATTTTGGTATGGAAGTAAAGATCGTGGACGACGACCGAAAAGAACTACCCATCGGGG
>JAUVRS010000029.1 GCA_030597505.1 Desulfobacteraceae bacterium | reverse complement strand
ATATATCAAATATTGACCGGGAAGGAGTTTATAGGTCTTTTGAAATATTGTCCTTGGGGCCGGCACATATTGGTAATGAAGGAAGAGCGGAATAGCATCACCATCAATGGTCCTTTCATAATCTTCGAAGGCCATCAATGCCTTGAGCTCCGAACCATAAAGGAGCGTCTCTCCATCAAGATAGTAATAAAGGGGCTTAATTCCCAACCGATCCCTGGCCAGAAAAAGGCGCCTCGTGCGGCCATCCCACAGGGCCAGCGCAAACATGCCCACAAACCGCTGGAGGCAGTCGATTCCCCATTGAAGATATGCCTTGAGGATAACCTCCGTGTCGGTGTGGGTGCGGAAGTGGTGGCCATATCCCTTCAGGGCCTCACGAATCTCACGAAAATTGTACACCTCCCCGTTGTGCGCAATATGCACCTTTCCGTCATCGCTGGACATGGGTTGACGGCCTGCACTGGAAAGATCAAGGATTGAAAGCCGTCTGTGCCCAATACCCACACCCGCCTCTTCATCAAGAAAAAGGCCCGAATCATCCGGACCCCTATGAGAAAGAGACGCTAAGGCCTCGGGAAGATTTTCTCGGAAGGACTTGAATTTATCTGGGCTTACAAAGCCTATAATACCGCACATTTGTCTGGAAAAAACCTTGCTTCTCAATAAGTCCGCGAAAAATAATAGGATTTCCGGAGTGGGGTTCGGGTGTTTCTTGAAGGCGCTCTCTCAAATGGGATTTACTTCTCACTTTGGCAGTGGCTGATATTTGGGGTTTTCTCCTAATGAACTCTTATTGGCTTCTCCGTGCTTTCGTCAAAACCCCAAATATCAGCCACGCTACGACGACTTGTTTAGAGAGCGCCGGAGAGAAACAGTTGAACCCCACGGTGGCCGAACGCCAGAGTGCTCCGAGTTCATTGAAAACTTACAAAAAAAACAACCTTTTATTATAACATTGTCTGTGCTAGCCTCACTCGAATCTTGGAAACAGCATCGGAGAAAAACTATCCAATAGGAGAGACTTCAAGCCTTGAACATACTGGGGATATCTTGTTTTTATCATGACAGCGCTGCCTGTCTCATCCGCGAAGGTGAAATCCTGGCAGCAGCCCAAGAGGAACGTTTTTCCAGAAAAAAACACGATCCAGGATTTCCATCAAATGCCATCGCCTACTGTTTGGAGGAAGGCGGGATTTCGGTTGAGGATCTGGATGTTGTGGTTTTCTACGATAAGCCTATCCTGACCTTTGACCGTCTTCTCATGAGTTATCTGACCGTCGCCCCCAGAGGCCTCCGGTCCTGGTTGGAGGCCCTGCCGTTGTGGCTGGGCAAAAAACTTCATATCCCAAAGGTCATCAAAAGGGAAATCAATTATGATGGAGACGTGCTTTTTACCGAACACCACGAGGCCCATGCAGCGTCAGCGTTTTACCCATCCCCCTTTGATGAGGCAGCGATCCTTACCGTTGACGGGGTAGGTGAGTGGGCTACCGCGAGCTACGGGTTTGGCCATGGCCATGAGATTACATTGCTAAAAGAGCTCCAGTTTCCTGACTCACTGGGATTACTCTACTCCGCATTCACCTATTTTACCGGCTTCAGGGTTAACTCAGGAGAGTACAAGTTGATGGGTCTCGCCCCTTATGGAGAGCCGCGATTCAAAGATATGATCCTCTCCGAATTGATTGATATAAAAGAGGACGGCTCCCTCCGATTAAACCTGACCTACTTTGACTTTTTGGGAGGCCTGCGGATGACCAACCGACGTCTTGCCAGGCTTTTTGGAGGCCCCCCCCGCAAACCCGAAGCTGAAATCACCCAGAGAGAAATGGACCTTGCGGCAAGCATCCAATCCGTGACGGAAGAGATCATGCTCAGGATGGCACGTCATGTTTACGAGGAAACAAAACTTAAGAGCCTCTGCCTTGCAGGTGGCGTAGCCTTAAACTGTGTTGGCAATGGGCGAATACTGCGAGAAAGTCCCTTTGAAAATATTTGGATACAGCCTGCCGCAGGCGATGCCGGCGGGGCCCTGGGGGCTGCCCTGTCGGTATGGTACCGCTATTTGGGAAACCCCAGACCCGCCCCCAACGGTCCTGACAGTCAGCATGGCTCTTATCTTGGCCCCTCCTTTTCCAATGATTCGGTCAGGACCTACCTTGAAAGCAACGGGCGCCCCTACCATAACCTTGACCCGGATAAGCGGGCCATGACCATCGCTTCAGAGATCGCGAAGGGAAAAATTGTCGGGTACATGGCGGGACGAATGGAGTTTGGACCGAGGGCCCTGGGGGCTCGCAGTATTCTGGGGGACCCCAGACGCGAAGACACCCAGACCGTGATGAATCTCAAGATAAAATACCGTGAATCTTTCAGGCCCTTCGCCCCATCGGTCCTTGAAGAAAAGGCATCCGAATATTTTGATCTGGACAGGCCGAGCCCTTACATGCTCCTGGTTGCCACTGTTCGGGAGGAACGACGTCTTCCCCAACCCACGGGGAAAATGGTGTCAATGCTGGATCGACTAAAAATGAAGAGGAGCGATATTCCGGCCGTAACCCACCTGGATTATTCTGCCCGTGTCCAAACGGTCAACCAGGCGGTCAAACCCGATTTCCATGCAGTCATCTCAGAATTTGACAAACTGACCGGTTGTGCTGTATTGGTCAATACCAGTTTCAATGTGCGGGGTGAGCCGATTGTATGTACACCGGAAGATGCCTACCGTTGTTTTATGCGGACAGAGATGGATGTTCTTGTGATAGAAGATTGTATCCTTTTTAAGGATGAGCAACCCCCGTGGGAAGAAAATGAAGAATGGAGAACCAAACTTGAACTCGACTGAGACACGGGAAATACGCAAATTCGGACTTATTGCCCTGGTTTTTTTTGGTTGTCTCTGTACCCTGGGAATTTTGTTGAAAAGGGTCCTGCCTATTTATCTATTTGGTTTCTTGTCTGCGGTAGGCCTAGGATTCATTGTCATCCCTTCCACGTTGAGGCCTTTCTATTCTCTCTGGCTAAGAATTGGCCACACGCTGGGAAGAATCATGACCACCGTGATGCTTACCCTGGCGTATTATTTGGTAATCACCCCTTCCGCTCTGATCAAGCGCCTTTTTGGTGGCCGGCCACTACCAGTCAAGCCGGACATACAGGCCTCATCTTACTGGGTGGCCCGCACTGAACCCGCTCAACCCAAAGAACGTTTTTTAAAACGATATTGAGGAGATCTCCATGGCCAATCAATCCATTATAAAAGAATTCTGGGAGTTCTTGAAAATCAGAAAACGATACTGGTTGCTCCCTATTCTGATCGTACTGGGCCTCTTTAGCGCATTGATCGTTTTTACTGAAGGCAGTGCCGTTGCCCCTTTTATCTATGCACTATTCTAATCTACTCAAATCGCTTTCCGGTTTGTGGAATCTTTGTACGCGTGGAGACCAAGGTGGCTGCTAGCAATTTCAGGCTATTTACCCTAAAGGCTTTTAAGCGAATCCTCGATCTCGGAATTGCAATCTACCTCATCCTCCTCCTGATCGTCATAATCACAGGAGGATTTGAGGTAAGCTTTTTCGGGATTTCCATCAAGGCAAACCATCTATTTACCCCTATCAGATTTCTTATACCATTGATCTTTATCAGACTGGCCATCACCGTGAGGATAATAAACCTTGCGTTGTTGTTCGGATCCCTGTTCGTATGTCTTCTATCTATTGAAATTGCCATGCGGCTTTGGGATCCTCCGATTGCCAGACCGGAAATGACCCAGCTTCATCGGGCTTCACCCCTTTATGGGTGGGACCTAGTCCCGGGAACTTCTGGAATCGGGTTCATGGGTGAGTCTTATGATATCAACTCTGCAGGTTTTAGGGACACGGAACATGACATCGAGAAACAACCTGAAATATTTAGGATTATGGTAATCGGGGATTCCTTCACTTTTGGAGCACGTGTCAACCAGGAAGACACCTATCCCAAACAACTTGAAAAGGCACTAAATCGTCAAAACATACGGTATGAGGTCATCGATTGTGGTGTCATCGGCCACAATATGTGGCAGCACTATGAGGTCCTCAAAAGAAAAGTGCTTCCATACCGACCCGATCTGGTTATCCTGGGTTTGTTTGAGGATGACCTTTCTGGTTCAATTCCCCCCTATGACAAACCTGGCAAGTATCAAGGGATAAATCCATTTAAAAAACGAGGTGTTTCCGGAATAATGAGTCGCTTTGCTCTCTGGAATTTTCTGGTAAATGCAAACGCTATTTACGAATACAAATACCGTTACCGGAGAGGATACTCCTACTTGAAAACGATTGATGAGCGAAAAAAAGAATGGGGGCCGGAAAACCCGACAAATTCAAATTACAAAATCATGTCGGGAAAGCTCGAAAAACAGAAGTACAGAGATTTCTCAGAGACGCTTAGCAAGTTTGTTCAGTCGGCTAATGCCGGAGGGGCCAGAGTGCTGGTTGTAATGATTCCTGATTCGGTGCAATTGGATGAACCGTCATTACAGGCTGTTAATCGGTTTGTACAACAGGCCTGCGATAATATTGGAGTTCCATTCCTGGACCTAACCCCCATTTTTGAATCACAAGAAGATCAGGCCTCCCTATACCTGCACCCCTTTGACGCACATAACAGTCCAAAAGGCCTCCACCTGATTGCACAAGCGATCGCCAACGAAATCGCAAAACTCAGACTCTTATCTTCGTGACATGCTCTGCCCATCTATATCGCTGTCTATGGCCCGGCATTGTCACTGCGTACATTTTCAGAATCTTGAACCTTTCTAATTTGGGAAGGCATGACTAACGCGTTGTCGTTTTGAATCCATTTCTTTTCTCTTATAAAATTGCCAATTGCCTCAGCCACAACTTGGTGACCATAGTCATTCCAGTGCCCGTCGCACTTGAAATCAAATTTTTTCTGATTGATGGTAAAATCCTCCTCAAAAACGCGATGAAGATCGATAAAGCTGATGTCATATTTGTCCGCAACCTCTCTAACCATCTTGTTTAGCATTAAGGCGTTGTTTGAATAATCATGTTCCTGGTCGACATCCGTGTAGATACCGTTCCGGGCGCCATCCATAACAACTAGTAATTCCATCCCATTTTTCGAGCAAACTTCTTTTAGTCTTTCAAAGACATACTCTGTCACAAGTCTGTTTTTCAAGCCCATCTTATTAAGTTCGGTCACATCTATATTGGCCTCATACCTTTTCTTGTCAACTTTTCCGGCTTGAAATATGACATCTCGCAAAAGGCCGAAATGGACTTGTTGCCTGTACGCTAGATATCGCCACGTGGCACTCTCTCTAACAAAGCTGTACCACGGCTGTTGATATTTCAAGGGCTGTAATTCTCCCCGAATAGTATCCTTTGCAGTTCTTATTCTTAGGAAACTATTGGTGTACAAACCGGGTGTAGGCAGGTATGACTCATGGAAATCATTATGAACAAGGACTATCACAACAAGGTCGGGAGTATATCTCAGAACCTCCCTTCGCAGGATATGAAGATATTGAGATAGCGCGGCACCACTAATCCCGAATCGGTAGACCTGCAATCTGCCATTTTCTGTTTGTTCCTCCAACCTCTCTGCTAAACTCCTATTATAATCAACTTGAAGGGCCTCCACGTAAGAATCCCCGATAATGGCTATCCGAAACGTAGCTGGATCTTTATCCACCATATATTGGTCATATCTTGAATTCCACCCGTCTTCGTTGATGTTGAAGGTGGATTCGATCTCGTTTTTTACCCTATACACTCCCTGCTGCCCTGGTTTGTATTTTAAGACATTATCGACGAAATCCAGTTTTGGAAAATCGGGAGCAACCAGGAAAAAGCGAAATACAATGAACTCCAAAAGCAAAATACAAAAAGCAAGGCTCGCAATAACTACTAAGCCATTTACGGCCAGGGATCGTAGCCTGTTTGTATCCGCCTTTTCCATCTCTCTCAGTTACCAACGCCTGAAGGGCGCGATCATAACCGTTATGTGCCGCACAGGGGGCCGCGATGCCTCTCTCGCTCTTCGGCAGCATCAGTGCATAGTCATACGAAGGTAAGACTTTTCGTAATCCTTTATCACCTTTTCCCTTGCCCTCTGCCCCAAATCCTTCGTTTTTCAACCGGCATTTCCAATGAATTAAGAATAGCTTTGGTCAAGGCATCGTGGGCTCTGGAGAGCCAGGCTCGAATTGCCCCTTTTCTCTTATTTTCTTGGAAATCGTCAGCTGCCTCCGGGCCTTTATCTCCGTTATGATCGGCTTGAAATCCTGCACGTTCTCCTCTTGACACATTTTTTCAGAATTCAGAATTACATGTTTTAGCGTTTCTGAAAACAGATTTTTCGATATAAGTCCTCATATCTTGCCGCTATCTTATTTAGCGAGTAATGTTTACAGATTCTCTCCCTTGCGAGCTTTCCGAACCTTCGCCGTTCTTCAGCGGGAAGTTCCAATAGCTCCAGGATAGCTTTCGCCAGAGCGTCGGGATTCCGGGGCGGGACAACTCTGCCTGTCTCACCAACAATCCTTGCGGAATCGCCCACGTCCGTAACCACACATGGCACCCCACAAGACATGGCCTCACCTATTACATTAGAAAATCCTTCACCGTAGTAAGAGGAAGAACAAGCGATATCCATGCTGGCCATGATTGTTTGTATATCAGTCCGACATCCCAGCAGGTATATGCATGTTCCTAATCTGGCCTCCCTTACCCACTGGAATAGTCGTTCGTTCTGAAATTCAACACCCTCGCCAGCTAGAACAAATACGACGTCAGAATGTCTTGCACACACCTGACTTGCAGCCGCCAAGAATGTCTTGTGATCCTTCATGGGATCAAAACGGGCTACTAGTCCTATGAGTCTCCTATTCTCTCCAATGCCTAACTCCCTACCCAACCGTCTTTTGGCTTCAGAGTCAGGGGAAAAAGCATTTGTATCAAAGCCATTCGGGATGACAAAAAAACCCTTGGGATTGTATCCTAATCCCTTATGATATTCTTCTGCAAAATATGAGTTTGTTATGACTGCCCTGGGAAAAGGCGAAAGAATGGAACATAACTTAACGGTCCAACTGGTTGCTCTTGCATAGTGTTCAAGTTGCATATTGGAACAGCGGATATTCCAGACCACATTTTTGATCCTTGCAGCTCTCGCTGCTAGAAACCCCACCAGGTCTGCATGATAAAGCCATGTCTGAACAACCTCGGGTTTCCATGTTAAGATCAATTTCAATAGTTGAAAAAAGCCCCTGACTATAGAAACAGGCCTGTCCATCTTAAGGTCATAGACTGCAATACCCAATGATTTTATAGGCTCACTCAGAGGCCCCATTGGTTTTAGGCTGACGACGGTGTTCATAAAATTCTTCTGGTCCAGATGCGACAGCAACTTATAGAGCATCATCTCGGCGCCGCCAACATCGAGATCAGTAATGATGTGCATCAGCTTAATCAAAAAGGGTCTCCAGCGCCTCGGAAGTTCTTTTCACAAGCCTATTCAAGTCGAATTCCAAACAGATTCGCTTACGGGCGCCTCTAAAAGGGAAGGACCCGGTCCCACTCACACGAGCTAACATAACCTCCAGGCCCTGGGCTAATGCCTCCGGATCTTTAGGTGGTACAACGATGCCGGTGTCGCCGACAATCCAAGCTGAATCCCCCACATCGGTGACCACACAGGGAACTCCGCACGCCATCGCCTCACCCACAACGTTTGGAAACCCTTCTCCATAAGAAGAAGAAACGCAGATGTCCAGCGCATTATACACGACGGCCATGTCCCCATAGGTCCCCGCCCAGATCAAATCCTTTTTCAGCCCAAAATGTTCACCAACCGACTCGAGCCCTTCACGATATGCAGCAGTCCCGTCGCCGACGCAAACGAATTTGACCCCGTGCCTTCCTTCCTTTACTTTCGCCGCTGCCTCGAGAAAAATGAGATGACCTTTCATCGGATCTAACCGGCCGACCAAACCGATCAATTTATCATGATCCTTCACCTGCCACCTTGCACGTTGGCGGTCTCTTGCCCCCTGATTGGGCGCAAAGCGCAAGGTATCTATGCCATTGGGGACTACCACCATTTTTCCCTTCGGGAACCCTTGTCTAACGGCATTACCCAAACCCGCCTGTGAATTCACAATGATCAGATCGGGAAAATGGGATAAGAGCGGTTCAATGCGGTAGGTAAAGTTTGAAAACCAATCATATTGAGTTAAATCCACGTTTGAGGCTCGTACTCCCCAGACAATCTTGGTCTTAAATGAAAATATCTTCAACACCGTTGACAGGATATTGGGCACAACCAGATAGCTGTGTATCACATCCGGTTGCTCTTGATGCACCAAACGAACAAGTCTGAAAAAAAAATCTCTCACATCCCATCGCCTACGCTTACCTAACTCCTGAACACAAATGTCTGCCCTTTCCAGTTCTGCTTGCAGAGGCCCTCCGGAATAAAAAACAGCCACGACCACACGATGACCGATTTCCTTTAACCCAGTGGCGAGTGCTGCAAGTTGACGCTCTGCGCCGCCGTAGTTCATCGAGCGTATCAGAAAGAAAATTCGCATAATAGGGGGGATGGTATCAGGTGTGTTCCCTCAAGCAAAAGCTGCTATCAAGGCGCCTTAGGCCCTGCGCAGGTCCTTACTGTTCGATTTTAGTAAATACGAATTCATTATTTCCAAGTCCGGCCCCACACGTCTTCAGATGATCCAGACCAAAGCCCCTCTTCCTGCAGAAGTCAAAGATCTGCTCCGGTTTGGCTACCTCAAAGGGGTACCCGCCCAACCAGTCAAACCAGTCCGTCAATACCGACATGCCGCGGGATCTCTTATAATCACTAAAGCGCCTTAATGGGTTCGTTCCACGCAAGATATCCGCTGCAAGCCCACCAAAAAAGAAATATGGGAAAAACATTCCAATCACCAGAATTCTCCCGGCCCGATTGCGTGTATAGGACCGTTTGACGATTCTCCAGTATTGTGATTTTCTGCCCTGATCGTTATAGATAGCAATGGATAGCTTGCCGCCCTATCTTACAGGGATCAGCGCATTCTCAAGCGCCTTCCACATGTCCCCGGTGTGATGCAGCACTCCCCAGGAATAGACCACATCATATTGTCCCAAAGACTTTATATAGAATGGGTCCAGAGCTGAGCCTTCTTCAACCCTCCAGTCTGCATCATCTGGGAAATATCGTTTTCTTAACTCTGAGGTGCAGCTTACCGATAGCGGATCATAATCGAAGGAATAGACCCGAGCTCCGAGGCGCCGAGCCGCCAGGCTGAAAAGACCACTCCCCGAGCCAATATCCAGGACAGATTTACCGTTAAGGTTTCGGGCATCAAGCATCTCTCTTAGCGACCGTTCTGCTTCCAGAATACGATCCTCATCAATCCTCTTGAGAAAACTTTGCCAATTTTTCCCGAACTCAAACCGCGAACCCTTAGCGATTTCCTTTGAATGCTCCTCCGTCATTATCCCCTCCGGAAAATATCGTTCAAAGGTGCTTTCTACTGTAAAGATTGTTTAGGCTGCAACTCTTTTTATTTCCTCGCAGCAAAATAAATGTTTGGCGAAGCGATTTCTACGCCGTAATTCGCTAGGATTAGCCGAACAAGGCTCTTTATTTTCCCTTTAAATCTTCGTCCATGAAACTTTACAAACGCCCTCTTTTTGACAATAATTTCATTAAAAAAAGATGACAGTTCATTGCGCATTGTATGGACATCAAATGATCTCCTGTGGCCCCATCGATGGAATACCTCCTGACACTTTGGACATACCACTTCATTTAGAAATAGGTTTTCACAGTAAGGGACGGTTCCTATTAGCCAAGCACCTCTCCGCATTACTCTCGCAATCTCCGCAAACCCTTCATGAAACTGTTCAGCACCCAGATGTTCAAGTACCTCAGAAGCAATCACGAAATCAAAGCTTTCATCGGGAAAAGGCATTTTCTCTATATAGCCTCTATGGGCTCTTATTCCTTTCTCCAAAAGCCGTTTGACTGTGCTTTCGTCAGGGTCTAAGGAATAAATCTGCCAGCCCAATCGGAGTGCGCTCTCCTCGAAATACCCATTACCTGCCCCAACATTTAAGACGCAGGGAACGGATGAGGTTTTTTTGCGCGAAATTTCCCGTATGATATAAGTCATCCGAGCCTTGGCGGCTTCAAAGACTTCAGGATTTCTATTTTGGAAATGTGCCCAAATCTTACCCTGGTTATTTGAATAATGTTCTGGAATCGAATTATTCATTTGATTCTAACTTCCCCAATTGTGACTTCAAGAACAGGTAAATTAGTGACATTGAAATTGCATAGACAACACTTGTTGATAGGCTAATGCCTGCCACACCCAAATAACGCATGAACACATAGTTACCGACAATATTAGTCGCCAGGTTTACTGCCGATATCCCCATCAATATCTGATTCTTCTTAAGGGCGCTTAGGAGCCGGACACCCATGATCCCCAGGACATAGAACGGAATCTGCAAAATATAGAGGGCCTGGACCTGCCCAACCAGCCGACTGTCGCCTGCAGTAAAGGCCCCCCGCTCAAACAAAAGCGCCACAATAGGATCTGATAAATAGAAAAGGACCAGTGTCATCGGAACAGTCACGAAAAGGACCAGTCGAGCATACGTTTTGAGTGTGTGACGCACGCCAATCCAGTCATTAACCGCCACCATGCGGGAAAAATACGGAAATACCGCCGTACTCAAGGCCATGGAGCCGATACCGATGATTAGGGCAACAACCTTATTGCCGTAGTTTAGGGCAGAAACACTTCCCGGTCCAAGCATAGCAGCCATGGACTGATCTACCAACTCAGTGCTACTCATCAATAATGCCCCTGCGGCCATTGGGGCATACTGCCTGGCGACCTGCTTCACGGCACGGTCCAGGCCATGCCACCGCGGAATAAGGGAAAAACCGTGCCGTTTGAGGCCCCATGCCAGCAAAACCGCCTCCAAAAGAAACCCACCGACTGTCCCTATGGCGAGGGCATAGATTCCCCACATCGTCCCCATGAACAGAATGGCAGTTACTGCCACTGCAGGTGTCATGATGGGGGCGATGGCCGCCAATGCGAACCGTTCTTCTGCGTTAAGGATACTGGCCCATATGGTCGCCAAACCGCTGATGGTCAACACGGGCAGCATAGCAAGAAATAGCGATCGTGTGAGTGCCTGCTTCTCGGGACTGAAGCCGGAACCCACAATTGGTATGATAAACGGGGATACCAGCGCAAGAAGACCTGATATAGCAATCATCAGGAGAGTACTCCAGACCATTACATTTGAAAAAAGGCGTTGCGCCGCACCCTGCCCCTGCTGTTCTTTTACCTTGATAAAGGTGGGCATAAAGGCCGCATTGAATGATCCTGACACCACATTTATGGCAAGTGATGGGATCAAGAATGCGATGAGGAAAGCGTCAAGGGCATCGCTTGTACCGAATTGGTCGGCTATGACCAATTGCTTCGCAGTTGAAGTCAGCTTCACGATAATAGCAAAGCCACCTACGCTAATCATTGCGGCCAAAATTCGTCGATTGGTCGACTTTACACGCCAATTTCTCCAGCGGTTCAAACCAATGCTCAATGGATTAACCATTTAGACTCGCTGTTATCGATAATTACCCAATTTCTTGCATACGCCAAGATCAGGGAGTGTCTAACGAACGTTAGGGGTTGGACCAAGGAATCTTCAATTATGCCCATACCCTCTTCCCATCAATTCCAAATAAAGAGCCTCCATATCTCGCAACAGCCGCTGTGCCGAAAACGTCTCTTTCACAAAGGATCGCCCCCGTCGTGTGAGGCCTTTTGTTATACAAGGGTCGGTCCCGACGACATACGCCAACGCCTTGGCGAATCCCAAATCATCATCTTTCCGACAAAGAATGCCCCTTTGGCAGACTCTGAAGCCATTTGATTCCGGAATGCCGTTATGTGGCCCCAGAAGGTCCAAAACACCTCCTGCATTTGTGGATACGACGGGAACAGAGGAGGCCATTGCCTCAATAATTGAAACAGGGGTGCCCTCATTTATTGAGGTGAGGGCGAGAATATCTGTGTCTGCGTAAACCATCGGGAGGTCTCTCATCCACCCACAAAACGTCACATTGCCGGACAACCCAATTTGTTTACAGTATGCTTCGAGATCCTCTCTCAACTCACCATCCCCAACAACCGCAAACCTGACCCGAACCTGAGGATTTTGATCAACAAATCTTTTTCCTGCCCGAAAAAACATAAAATGATTCTTGATGGGCACCAGCCTCCCAACAATGGCAATAAGCAGTGTTCCATCGTCAATGCCGAGCGTGCGCCTAAACCTTCCTTTAAGCGCCCCATTTTCCAGAAACGGATTTAGATCAAAACCCAGCTTTACCGCCCTGATCTTCTCGGGTAAGGCAATGCGGTATGTATCTGCCAGTTCTTTTTTCTGCCCCTCACTTACGGCAACAATCAGATCTGTCTCTTTTGCCAACAACCGCTCGATCCATATAAAGGCCATGGATTTGGCTTTTCCAAAATACCCCGCAAACACATTACCGTGAAAGGTGTGAACCATTCGCACCTTCTTTTTACCCATAAGGTTATAAAAAAAGACCGCTAACCGGGAACTGGTGCCTGCCTTGGCCGTGTGGGTATGAACGATGTCAGGGTTTTCTCGACGAAGTATTTTGAATATCTCCAAAAAGGCCTTCAGATCCATTCTGATGCTGATCTCCCGCTGCAACTGGGAAATGATAATTGGCTGGGTATCGTGGGAATCAAAGAGGTAGCTCATATCTCCTTCATTGGTCGAAATCTTTCCCGCCACAAGGACTGTATGAAATTTTGTTTTATCCACCCCCTTTGTCAATATGTGTACATGGATGGAGGGCCCCCCCACATTGAGACGTGCGATCATTCGCAAAATCTTTATCCGCCTATCCTTCGGAAATACGACGACGGCAGGTGACTTCCTGCGTGTTTTCAAAGACCGATGGTTGCTGGCCCACAGGCGAATAACGGTTGAAGTAAAGACAAACGGGGCCCGGAGGGAGAGCCCGGCAATCACAAAGGGTTCCAAAAAAATCTGAGTTGAGGTGCTATACTTATGGAAAAGCCAGTAGATACTCTTGTGAAATTCTAAAATGGATTTCAGCGCTGCCTGATCGCTGCTTACCCCAACGTAGTGAACAACACATGCCGGAGGGAAATAAACGACCTTCCACCCTCTGCTCCGGGTACGCCGACACCAGTCAGCATCTTCCCAGTACATAAAGAAGTTTTCGTCCAGAAGGCCCACCTCCTCCAACACCTCCCTACAAACAACCATACAGGCGCCTGAAACCCAATCCACTGTCATGGGGGTGACTCCGTCGGACCTCAGGGTAAGAAGGTTTCGGGTTGTCACCGGGTTATTGGGGAACCATCGGGTCAACATGGAAGTGCGCCCAAAAAAGGCAGTAAGGGGTGTTGGATGCGACCGCGCAGAGCCTTGAACAACCCCGTCACCCCCCAGGATCTTGGGGCCCACGATCCCGACATCAGGGTGTTCTTCCATATACCCGAGGACCGATTCGAGAAAGCCGTCACGAACAATGGTGTCCGGGTTTAGAATCAAGATGTAGGGCGCAGAGGACTGCCTCAGACCACAATTCAGTGCCCTGGCAAACCCCACATTGTGCTCATTTTTTGTGACCACCACCTGTGGGAACCGGCTGCTGACACGATCCACATTGTCTTTGGACGCGTTATCTATTACATGAACCCTAATACGGGAGCGTGCCCGGACATCATCAAAAAGTGATTTCAGACACTCCAGCAAGAAATCGGTGCTGTTATAATTGACGATTATGACGTCTATGGATTTCACGGTAATCGCGGCCCATTCCAGCCCGAGTCAGGATCCGGCATATCTGTTGGGTTCATTTTTGTGGTCCTAATTTTTTCAGAGTTTTCCCCATCAAGACCTCCATCAAGAATGTTGTTCGGCACCTCCAGCAGGTTTGACAGGGAAAGAGCTTTCGCCTATGCTAAAATTTCAAAGACACAATTAATTCATTTATATTGGGGGTTTTATGCCAAAGTGCACGGCTGTCATTGTCACCTATTTTCCGGATGCCAGTGCTCTTAGGAACCTGGAAAGGGTATCACGTCTTTGTGACACAGTGATAGTTGTTGACAACACACCTGAAAACATGACCTCTCGTTTTCCAAAGCACCAAAACCTCATTGTCCGGGAAGCCCCGGAAAACGTGGGGCTGGCTTCCGCTCTCAATAAAGGCATGAAAATAGCCGAGAAACGCGGGGCTCAAAACGTCTTTCTGTTTGATCAGGATTCGTGGCCACCCCATGACTATTTTGAGCGCATGTTGAATTTCAAATCAAAGAGAGATCAAACAAGCGGCAAGTGGGGTTTTTTTGTCCCAAATTTCTACGACAGAAACAGTGAGACATTCGGCGTCTTCCCGCTGGTGGGTCGTCTCACCCTAAAACATGTGACGTGCAAAGACATGCAGTCTCTAACGAGCAACCGAACATTGATTGCGATCACTTCCGGAATGCTCATTTCCCTTTCTACATACAAAAAAATAGGACCTTTTAGAGACGACTATTTTATCGATTTCATCGATAATGAATATTGT
>JAUVRS010000173.1 GCA_030597505.1 Desulfobacteraceae bacterium | reverse complement strand
TACTCATTTATGTGATTAGCCCTCTCCGGGTTGTAATCCAACAATGCCACAACATGGCCTGCCTTCTTCAAACGTGCCGCAAAAAGACAGCCCATGGCACCCGGGCCAACGACCAGAAAATTCAATTGATTCCTCCATTTACCTATACACATACAGCCAGGATTTGAAATGATCCAAAATGGCGAGATTCAAATGTTTTGAAACTTATTGAAAATCTAGCAATTCTAGCTCATTTGAAATTTCAAGCGCTTCCGGGGTTACAGTTTCTTTGCTTCCTCCTCGTTCATCGCAAAAATATGTTCGGGTCCCGGGAAAGTGCCTTCTTCCACTTCCTCCTTGTACTGGGTGAGGGCATCTCTTATCTGTGGCGCCAGGTTTACATACCGTTTTACAAATTTGGGGGTGAACCGCTCAAAAAGACCCACGACATCATGGTAGACCAGCACTTGACCGTCACACTCCTTGCCCGCACCGATCCCAATGGTAGGGATATTCAATTCCTTGGTGATCTTGGCAGCGACGAGATCGGGTATGCACTCCATTACAATCATAAATACCCCTGCCTCTTCCAGGTCTTTGGCGGATTGCACAAGCTCCCTTGCGCTTTCCGCATCTTTTCCTTGCACCCTAAACCCGCTGAGTTTTGTGGCTGTCTGGGGAGTAAGGCCAATGTGGGCGCAAACCGGCACCCCCGCATCGACAATGGCCCTGACCACATGACATACCTCGCTTCCACCTTCAAGCTTGACACTGTCGCATCCAGCTTCTTTCATAAAACGGCCCGCATTCTCCACCGCCTTTTCCACGCTGACCTGGTAAGACATAAACGGCATGTCTCCGAGCACAAAACTGTTTTTTGTCCCTCTGGTGACCGCTCTACAATGGTGGAGCATCTCCTCCATGGTCACAGGGACGGTGGAGTTGTACCCAAGCATGACCATCCCCAGAGAATCCCCCACCAGTGTGGTATCCATACCGACCTGATCCACGAGGCCGGCCGTAGGGTAGTCGTAGGCGGTCATCATGGTAATTTTTTCTCCTTTGTTCTTTTTTTCCTGCAAATCTGAAATGGTGATCTTTTTTCCTGGCATCTGTATCTCCTTATCTTATGTGGTTTAGTAAATAAAAAGGGCCTTCCGGTGGAACCGAAAGACCCTTTTATGATCTTGGGGGGTTTATGCCTCCCTCCCCCTTGATATTTCAAGTTCGCGTAACCGTCCCGGTCTGTCCTAACTGCCGATCCAGGCGGTACCACCATGAATAGCTATCTTCTTACGTCAAATTGTCCGTGACGTCTGAAGATAAAACTGAAGATTGCAAAGAACAATATCATGATAGGTGTCCTTTAAGACGGATCACCTTCATTTTTATGATTAACTTGTGAAAAATTTAACTAATAAAAAACGTTATGTCAATAAAAACCCGGTCAAGAATTTTATCGAAACCATCTTTTTTAGCATGCCAGATTTGGACAGCCCTGAACCGATCCCATATTAAAGGTTGAACAAAACGCTTTTTTGTGTATAATAACATCAGGTTTTAACTCTCCAGGCTGGTTTCTGGGGCGGCGACTCACATTATCAGGAGGGAAAGCCGTGGCACACATAGACGCCTTCTTTAAACTCATGAATGACCAGGGGGCATCCGATCTCCATCTTGTGGCAGGCCAGCAGCCCGTGTTGAGGATCGACGGGGCCATGGAACGGGTGAAATACAAGGCCCTCGATGATGACGGTCTGAGGGCAATGTTGTACGAAATAGCCCCCGAAGAAAAGGTCAAACACTTTGAGGAGACAGGCGATGTGGATTTTGCCTATGAAATTCCCGGTCTGGCACGTTACAGGGCCAATTTTTTCCAGCAAAAAAACGGTGTGGGCGCCGTTTTCCGTGAGATCCCCTCAACCATTTTGACTTGTGAGCAGTTGGGGCTGCCCCCGGTGATTCGAAAACTGGCAAGTCTTCCCAGAGGGCTTGTTTTAGTCACCGGGCCTACCGGGAGCGGAAAGTCTACAACTTTGGCCGCTATTATTGACGAGGCCAACAGGACCCGACGGGATCATATCATCACAGTTGAGGACCCCATCGAATTTGTTCACAAAAGCGATAAGGCGATAGTGAATCATCGGGAGGTAGGCCTTCATACCAAATCCTTTTCAGCGGCGTTGAGGGGAGCCCTAAGAGAAGACCCCGACATTATCCTGGTGGGAGAAATGCGTGATCTGGAAACGATTGCATTGGCGATCGAAGCCTCGGCCACGGGCCATCTTGTTTTTGGCACCCTTCACACGACCAGCGCCGCCAAGACTGTGGACCGGGTCATTGAAGTGTTCCCCATAGACGGACAGGAGCAGATCCGGAATACACTTGCCGATGGACTCAGGGCCGTGATTGCCCAGAACCTTTTTAAACGGATAGATAAGAAGGGCCGGTGCGCGGCCCTTGAAATTATGATTGCGACCCCCGCCGTCCGAAACCTCATCCGCGAAGGCAAGACGTTTCAAATCCCCTCCATGCTTCAAACAGGGAAAAAGTTTGGAATGCAGACCCTGGATGATGCCATAATGGATTTGTTAAAAAAGAAAATGATCAGCTCGGATGACGCTTATTCCAAGTGTAATGATAAGGGCAAGTTCCTTCCTTTTTTGAAAAACCCACCGGCCGATTTTACGGATGTTTAAAGGAGGCAAGCCATGCGTCAACAAGAGGTAGACCATATTTTGACTGGCATGCTAAGCTCCCACGAGGACGTGTCCGATCTCAACATGACGGTTGACAAACCGTTTCAGGTGGAATCCTCAGGACAATTACTCCCGGTGTCATTAAAGCCACCCGTTGAAAAACTGACCCCTTTTCAGACCGAAATTATTGCCCTCAACCTGATAGGTGGAGACAGGCGTCTGACCAAAGCGCTTCTGTCACAGGGGTCTTGTGATTCGTCATACCAACTGGCCGGAAAGGCTCGGTTCAGAATGAATATCTTTTCTCAAAAAGGCTGCTATTCGATTGTCATGCGCCAACTGTCTACCAGTGTTCCGACAATCCAAGAGCTTAATCTTCCGCCGGCCTTTTTCAAGATGACGGGGGAAAAGAATGGGATTATTCTGGTCACCGGCGCTACCGGGACAGGCAAGACCACCTCACTGGCGGCCTTTCTAAATGAAATAAACGAGAAAAAATCTGTTCATGTGGTAACTTTGGAAGATCCTGTGGAATATTTGCATTCCCAAAAAAAAGCCACCTTTAATCAACGTGAGTTGGGGGTTGACTTTGACAATTTTGCATCCGGCCTGCGGGCTGCTTTGCGGCAGGCCCCAAAGGTGGTGCTGGTGGGGGAGATGCGAGATAGGGAGACCGTGGAAATCGGTCTTTCCGCTGCAGAAACCGGTCATCTGGTTCTGAGTACCCTTCATACTGTCGATGCCGGACAGACCGTCAACCGAATAGTGGGTATGTTTGATCAGGTGGAAGAAAAGCAGATCAGGATCCGTATGGCTGATACCGTTCGATGGATTGTCTGCCAAAGACTTCTGCCAAAGGTGGGTGGGGGGCGTATAGCGGCGTTTGAGATAATGGGGGCAAACCTGCGGGTAAAAGATGCCATATTGAATGGAGAAGAGGAAGGTAAGACTTTCTACGAGATGATTCAGGCGAGCCAGGCTTTTGGGCTGATGACTTTTGATCAAAGCCTCACTGATCATTATAAAAACGGGTTTATAACTGAAGAGACGGCGATGGGTTACGCATCCAGAAAGGCTATTGTGGGAAGAGCGATTGATTCAATCAAATCTGAGAGGGGGGAAAAGACCAGTTCCATAGAAGGCCTTGCCATCGACGAAGAATATGGGAAAAAGACCACTAGAAGGAGCTGGACTGATTGAGGATAAAGCGGAATGGAAGTAATATGTAAGCACTGCAGTGCCAAACTGAATATTCCGGATGAAAAACTCCCACATGATCAACGGGTCAGCGTTGTTTGTCCAAAGTGTAAAAACAAGCTGATTCTTGGCATCTCCGAAGCGGTTCCTACGGGTCTATCCCCCACGGTTGAAGACGCCGTTAGGTTAGAAAAAACACCGGGGGAGGTTGAATCGACGCAAGATGAGGAGGAGTCCTGGGATGATGCTGCGGAAGGGGACATTCCTCTTTACTCCTATGAAGAAGGAGAAAAGCTGGCCATTGTGATGGACAGCGATGCGCATCGTTCAGAAAAGATAAAAGAGGGTATAAGGGAACTCGGCTATAGATATGTTCCAGCCAGAGATTCAAGAGACGCGTCAGGCAAGATGCGTTTTCACAACTTTGATCTTATGATTCTGGCAGACCATTTTGACAACTCCCCGTTGGAACAAAGCCCTATTCTTGGATCCCTTAACCATCTTTCCATGTCCATACGTAGAAGAATATTTCTTGTCTTGATTGGTGAAAAATTTAAGACAATGGACCACATGATGGCGTTTGCGATGAGCGCCAATTTGGTTATTAACCCAAGGGATCTGGACAAATTAACCGCCATTTTAAGGCGGGCCGTCTCAGACAACGAAAAATTATATAAGGTCTTTTTTGATACACTTGAGGATGTTGGAAAGGCGTGAGCATTTTGGGAGGCTACGGGCTGCAACAGATGGGAATCGTTTGCCCGGACAAACCGTAAGATATTTATGGCAGAACTTATTGGGAAACAAGAAGATATGGATTTGAAAAATAGAAACCGACTTAGGGTGGAAAGCTGTATAGGGACAATCATAGATGTGCACAAGAGCATCAATAACAGGATCGAAAACGAGGAACTCCTTTCCCACTTTGAAGAATTGGGAGAGGCCATTGAGGCACTAGACATGAGCAGAGTCTCAGAAGGAGACATCCTGATGGTCGAAAAGGCGACAAATGCCTTGCTGGGAGAGTTTGGATCTCTCTTTGAAACAGGGATTTTTGGTTCTGTTTACAGTGTATTAAAACATTAATCCAACTAATTCAACTGATCCAACACGCACGCACGCATCTTTGCATTATTTGACCCCCACCGGGTCCACTGCGCAATCAAGGATCCCGGCGCCGCGAACAGGTTTCAGGGTTTTTGCCCATTTTTTTCTTAATTCCCTTATCTCCTCCATCTCTCCCAATGCCCACACCGAACCCCCGGCCCCGGCCCCCGAGAACCTGGCCCCACACCCCATGCGCTCCGCCTGGATCACCATCTTTTGAGTGATCGGTATCAGGGCCTCCGGAGTGATTTTTTTGCGCAAGTGCATTTCCTGCTGTATGAGATGGGTTGCCTCTTTCCAATCTTGTTCCCGGAGGGCTTTTGCCAAGTGATGTACGATCTCATTGGCCGCCAGCCACTGTCCCCTTGTATGACCGGAAAGGAAATCGTTTACCCATTTCCGGTTCGTTCTGGCGGAAATGTGACTTTTCCCGCTATAGGCCACAAGAAGTCGTCTGGAAAGTTCTTTTTGATTTTTTTTGGCAAGGAGACGTTCCATTTTAAAGGGGGAGGTGTCGGTTTCATATAGCCATTTCCACTGATGAACCCCACCGTAAACAGCGGCGCAATGGTCTTGAAGACCACAGTTGCCCCCGCTTACACTATCTTCAATGTTGTATGCCAGGGAAACGATCTCTCTCTTTGATAATTTTCTCCCGCCGAGCCCAACAGACACCTTGGCAAGGGACTTGATAAAGGCCACCAGGGCTGTACTGGATCCTCCCATAGCCGACTTTACCGGAGACACTGAACTGATTCGGACCTCCAGGCCATGAAAGTCAAAGTGGGCGTTCGCAGCAAAAAATAGGGAAAAAATCGTATTTAAAGGGACATTGTTAGTGGGGAATGTTTCCCCCTGGGGGAAGCCGTTTGAGGATATCTTTATCCAGTCGTTCTTGTAAGGAGAAAGGACAACGGATGTCCTCAGGTTAAGCGCCACATTGACCGTGGTTGGTTCTGCTACTGCCGACGGGATTGCCAGCGCCTTTGTATCAAAGGTACCTCCTGAATCAATGCGGCACGGAGCTGATGATGTCACCCGGTTATGGGTGAGGAAATCCCTGATTGAGGTCATTAGACCTAAAGCCCTCCGTTCTTCTCCAACCAGTGG